>CALLUJ010000096.1 GCA_938011245.1 uncultured Aquimarina sp.
TTCTAGTGGTGCAGAAGAACTCGTGGAGGATGATAGTGGAAGTGGAATATCTTCTTTTGCTGAGGCTATTGTTTATCATTTAAAAAATAATCAGGACGAATATTTCCGTTTCGATTCCGTTAGTGATGAAATAAAAAAGTATATAAGAGAAAAAACAAGTCAAAAAGCCAGCTATAGAGAGGTTCTAATATCTCCCTGTAATGGCGGGGAACTTATACTAGTCTCAAGTAAAAAAGACTACGTTAGCAGTGAAGATAAAAAACTATCTAATTCAAAAACTAGAGAGCATTTATTATCAGTGAAGCCTCTAACTTCATCATATAAACCAGAGCACAAAGACGATTTTGATGTAGAATTAAAACTTACTGAAAAAGGTTCGTCGCAGCAATACAAGAAACTATCCAATAAAATAGCTTTGTTTATTGGGTTCATGTTACTCATTCCAATATTTATGTTTTTAACACACGCTCTTCAAGGTAGATTTGACATTAGTGAAGTTCTTTCTTCACCAAAAAAACGAAGCGAAATAAATGATATTGTTTCTGTAAAGAAAAAAGATACAAAACCTGTTGTTGATTTAGCAAGTGAAATTGAGCATGAAAACTTTAGTAAGGCATTAATTTCTCACCAAACACCATTGCCAAATGAAGATTTGAAAATTCTGCAGAAAACACTTAAAAGAAATGGATTTTATTTGGGTGCGGTTGACGGACTTTACGGTCCTGCAACTAAGCGAGCTTCAAGCCATTTCCAGAAATTAACAAATTTACCTATTCCAGATTCATATTCTTCTGCAGCGGAAATTGTTGAGAAAAATGGTATTACAACTGAAATGGAAGGCTTAATAAAGGAGTTTTACAACCAAGGAGATTTAAATTCTTCAGAGGTCATATCAAAAGTAAAAATAGAGGAGATATTATCTCAGTATAAAACCGCAGGTATCGTGGCCTATGACTCTGATTACTTCTGGGCCGCTAGCGACATTAGCCGTTACGCCATTTTTTCGGAGATGCTAGACGATGCGGATAGTATGTTGGAGAAAAATCTTGAAAAACTCGATATAGAAAAACTGTTGGGATGGTTATTGCCAAGTCTTTGCAGGGAGGATGCACAGAGATACGTCGATAAAAACTTCCAAGAAAGGTGCGATGAAATTGACAGGGAATTGATCGAATTATTAGGTCTGAATGGTTCCTTACTTAGCACATTTAAAGATAATCACTTTAAAACGAAAAATTCGGGTGAAGATTATGAAGAAACTATAAATATTCGTATGGAAGGCTTAAATGTTCTGATAATCGAAAATCTTGGTGAAGAAAATATGCGATCCGAGGTGGTAGGCACGCCTAAAAAGATGGAACTTTATTTAGACATATATTATTCCCCAATGATATCTGATGCCTGTGAAAGATTAGGGGGCGCAAGGAGCATCAAGTACTGTAATTTTCCTTATGACGAATCTCACGATGAGCGATTTATTCTAAACATATGCTCAGAGTTTCGAAGGATTGCAAATGTTCCGAAAGCACTTAATGATTTACTGGTTTGTGATCAATCTAGATTGTGGGATGCTGGTTTAAACAACATTCTTGAAACCAAAATAGGATTGGTAATACCAAAGTCCTCGTACGGGTCATTTAAATTAGAGGATGTTTTTAAAGTTCCTATGCCATAAAATATTTAGAGTTATTTTTTTTGTAAATCTCTGAAATGATTAAAAGCTTAACTGCCTAATATGAGTACAAAATCGCGTACAGTTTTGAAATGAGAATTAGGGTAAGTAAAAATATGTTGTTGATTTATTGTGACAAATTTACTAATAGTTATTTTCGGAAGATTATAAAGTCAGTCTCATCGCCCGCTCCATTTTTCCTTTAATATATATTGAGTGGGTAGAGGCAGCAGGGTTAGGTCTGTCCTTTTGCGCGAGTAAGCATGTATTAAGTGCGTTAAAATTTTCAATCCCACTTGATTAAAGTATACTATGCTACCACTTCGATAATATATATTGGCTGGAGAGGTTATGATTGATGACGAATTATTAGAATCGCTACCGAGTGATCCAGAGGAAGCGTTTGTAGTTTTTGAAAGAGAAATGCGCACAAACCTTCTAAAAAAACCTGAGCATTTTAATAATCAAAATGATGAAGCGGACTTTAACGCTGCAAGAGAAGAAAATGCTAGAGAGTATTTTACGGCAGTGGCGGCTTTTTTAGATATATATGGCTTTCAAGTTGCCGTTGATTTTGATGAATTGTTTGGGAGCGAAGGCCAATACTTTTGGAGGTTTTATAATGTTGCAACTCAGAAAATTCAATATTTTGCTATTAAGTGTGCGCTGAAACGTGATCAGAAAAAGAAAGCTGGAAGTACGTGCATTTATGTTCTTGACTCAGGAGCAAAAACCAAGATTCATAAATATATCAGCAAAATCCGACAAATTATTAACGATACAGACTTAACCGATTGGAAACGCGAAGCTCTTTCAAACAAGCTCAACTCTTTTGCTTTGGAGATTGATAAAGACCGCACTCGATTAGAATCTTTGGCGTCATTGTATATCCTTGCGAAAAAGGAAGCACAAGAATTTAAGCCAATCTCAGACCAAATCGAAAAAATTTGGGATGCAGTCTCCAAGGGAGGAGAAGAACTTTGGAAGGCACTACCAAAGCCAAAAGTCAATGGTTATTTAGAAAAGCCCCAAGGAAAAATTGAAGACCATTCTAAGCCGAAGGAAACCATCGACTTAGATGACGAAATACCTTTTTAACCCCAACATACCCCCTCTTCTTAACAAGTGGGAGTAACGGACCCGCTAATCGTCTTCACCACGCGCACTATTCCCCACGGTCATTTATAGTTTGAAGCGATTATTTGATGAGAGAACTTTGAGAGCAATAAAGGTTTTTGAAATTATGATGGGCTAGCTCTAAGCGCTTGAGATCAGATTTTAAACCATTCAATATAATAAATAAATCAATGGTACGGGTGGTCGGAAT
>CALLUJ010000097.1 GCA_938011245.1 uncultured Aquimarina sp.
TTAATGAAAAGTATATTCAAAATTATTTCAACGAGTTTTGTTATAAATTCAATAGAAGATATTTTGGAAACCTTTTGTTTGACAGGTTGGTTGTTGCTGCTATAACTAATACCTGGGATTAATTACGGATAGTCATATTAAAGAAAAACAATTGGGTTCTAAAATGATGCTTAGCCCTAAAGGTAGAATAGAATAGGTTTAGTGTTTTTAAAACATTATAGTTATTGAAAACTGATAGAGCAATTCGTTTAGAGGGTGTTTTTGGTAAAGAAAAAGAATATTACCACCTCAGAAAAACCAAAGCTACCGAAATACTTTGGATACTTTTTGGCATTCATACGGCTAATACTCTAGAAATAGGCAGAATGATACAACATAGCCAAGCACAAATAGCAGCTTAAATTTTAAGAAACACCAAAAAAATAAGGCATTACTATGTCTTGTTAGTTCAAAAAGTTAACACTTTAGGAAAGTAGTGACTAAAAAAATGAAAATCCAAGATCTGAATCTATCAAATCTTAGATTTTTTATAAGCATCTTTATGAAATAGCCTTATTTTCTGAATGCGCCTATAGAAAATAAGACGAGTAACTTATGGCTTATAAGTAAAGGAAGTTAATATCTATACTTCTTGAATTCAGAAATTAAAAAGTATCAATTAATTTAGAAAGAATAGTTTCTACTCCATTTTCATCATTAGTAAGAGTTTCAAAATTTGCAATTTTCTTAATATTCGGATGCGCATTACCCATAGCAAAACTGTACTTGGCTAACTTCAACATTTCGGTATCATTATTGTAATCTCCGAATGCCATAGTTTGTGCTTGTGATATTTTTAGTTGTTCTTGTAATTTAGCTATTGCGTTACCTTTATGGGTAGACTTTAAGGAGATATCAATCCATTCTTTTCCAGAAATTTTTAATTGCCAATCCTGTTCAAGGTTTTTTATATGTGGAAAAACATGGGACTCTGATCCGCTATAATGGCAAAGAGCAATTTTAAAAAACCGATCTTTAGGAAGATTATCAAAGCTATCTAAAGCTTCATATCTGGTATAAAATTCGGAAACAGTCTTTTCAAATATCGTATTGTTTTTTAAAATATATGCCTTATCCATACCGCATATTACCATTTGCACACCTTTTACAGCATTACAAATAGGAATAATTTGTTCAATACTTTTTCTAGGAATATCGTTTATAAACAAAGGTTCTCCAGATCTTACAATATAAGCCCCATTTTCTGCAACTATAGTTATATCTTTTTCTATAATACTTAATTTATCTAAAATGCTATGGTATTGCCTTCCACTAGCAGCAACAAAACTGACATTGTTTTCTTTTAATTTTTTAAATTGTTCAAAAAACAGATTACTAACTTCATGTTTAGAGTTTAATAGGGTACCATCCATATCGGTAACCACTAATTTTATTTCAGATAAATCCATTTTAAAGTTTTAAAGTTTTAAAGTAGTGCAAAAATACTGTTTTGTACAGTAGTAATTGTTAAATTCACGTTATGCAATTTTTTCAAAAAGAAATACGTTTAAAACCTTATAAAAGAGGCTTTCATTTAATAACAAATATTATAAAAAAAGAATTTCCAGAACTTTCCAAAATTAAAATTGGTCAGTTACAAGTATTTATACAACATACTTCTGCAAGTTTAACCATTAATGAAAATGCAGACCCTAGTGTACGTACCGATTTTGAAAGCCATATAAATGTTATGGTTCCAGAAAATGCCTCCTATTACATTCATACTTATGAAGGTCCAGATGATATGCCTGCACATATAAAAGCATCATTAATGGGAGTATCGGTAACAATACCTATTACTAATGGACAATTGAATATGGGAATTTGGCAAGGAATTTACTTGTGCGAACATAGAGATTATGCAGGATCTCGAAAACTGGTACTGACACTTTTTGGAGCTAATGAATAAAATTAAAGTTATAGAATGTCCTAGAGATGCTATGCAAGGTGTTAAAACGTTTATACCTACACAACATAAATTGCGATACCTACAATTATTAGTAGATTGTGGTTTTGACACTTTAGATGTGGGAAGCTTTGTTTCTCCTAAAGTAATTCCTCAAATGCAAGATACTGCAGCAGTGCTAAATGGATTAGATTTGTCAAGGACAAAGACAAAATTATTAACTATTGTAGCTAATGTAAGAGGGGCAGAAGAAGCCTGTAATTTGGAACAAGTAAATTATATTGGTTTTCCATTTTCTATTTCCGAAATTTTTCAAATGCGTAATACCCATAAAACTATTCAGCAATCTAAAGAAGTATTGCAAGAAATTTTAAATCTAACAAAACAAGTTAATAAAGAAGTAGTTGTTTATATAAGTATGGGATTTGGAAACCCATATGGAGAACCATGGAATACCCAAATAGTTAACAATTGGATACATCAATTAGTGGCAATGGGAGTAAAAATTATTTCGCTTAGTGATACGGTAGGTACTTCAACCCCCCATACTATAAAAGAGATGTTTAGTACATTAATACCTTTGTATTCTCAAGTAGAATTTGGAGCACATTTACATACTTCTCCGTACACTTGGGCAGAAAAAATGGAAGCTGCTTTTAATGTAGGTTGTAGAAGGTTTGACGGAGCCATACAAGGTTTTGGAGGTTGTCCCATGGCTAAGGACGAATTAATAGGGAATATGCCTACCGAAAGGATTCTCTCTTATTTAACACAACAAAAAATACTTTGTAATTTTGATTGGATGCGTTTCGAATCGGCTTATAACCAAGCAACTATTTTATTTAATTTATATCATTAAATTAATTACTGTATATATCCTAGTAGACGATTTAGGTGTATATGAACAACAAAAATAGAGTTTCAAGTTTATT
Source organism: uncultured Aquimarina sp. (assembly GCA_938011245.1). GTDB lineage: Bacteria > Bacteroidota > Bacteroidia > Flavobacteriales > Flavobacteriaceae > Aquimarina. Next base: position 2,878 of record CALLUJ010000097.1, read on the forward strand.
TTTCGGAAAAAACGAATAAAATTTATTTAATATTATAACATTTCTTCGATTTATGCTTCTTTAAAGGAATCTTTAACAACAAGTTAAAACACAAAATTTGCGTCTATTCGAATAAATAAAGCAAAATGATAAAAATGTTTTCTTGATTTTGTATGCACTGTTATACTTAACATTATAAAGCCACAATTTAGATTAATACTTAAAATAAATTATTGATATAATGTGCTTTTGAGTTTACAATTTAAGTTTAATAATTGTAAATCTTACAAATACTTAAAAAAGAACTGTTGTTTTTTCTTACAAAATTAAGAGTAAAGAATTTTAAACACTGAACTTAACGAGTAAATTAACTTCTTAACGAAAAGGTGGAAAACCTCAAAATTATAATTAAATATACACGTTTAAAATAGTCGAATTACAAACTTACTTAAACGCGCTACTAAATGAAAAGACAACTCCTTTTTTTAACTACGTTTTTTTTATTTTTTTCTTACCATTTTGCACAACGTATTGATACTCCGCCTATAGTGGAGCTTACCGTTAATAATTTGCCATCGCCTTTTAATTCTTGTGAAGGAGAAGTAGTGCAAATAGATTTAACCGTTACACCAGATACTCCATTTAATACGATGACTAATAGGTATGGAGTTCGTTGGGTAGCAGTTAATGACGTTACAGGAAGACAACAAGATATTAAACAAGGAATGTTCGACCCTAATCCTGCTCCAGGAACCCCAGCAATTAACTTGTTTAATTTAATTCGTGTAGCTCCAAGAGAAAATACTAGCTATAGAGCTTTTGTTTTTGGAGGACCTCAAGTTCCACCTCCCGGGTATGTAGAGTTTAAAATTAATGTGTCTAAAGTGCCCAATACAGGAATTAGAAAATCAATATTTACCTGTAATAAAACAACTATAGATTTACTAGCCGAAATTGGTGGTGATCCAGGCGGAGTATGGGTACCTGCTCTTAGCTCTGGCGGAAATACTTTTACAGTAGGAACCGATACTTTTGGTGCATATAATTATACGTTTCCTAAAAATGGACCTTGTCCAGAGATTAGTACAACAGTAACTATTAAAGATTGTAGTAACGAGGATAACGATAATGATGGTATTCCTGATTCGGTAGATAAAGATGATGATAATGATGGAATACCAGATACATTAGAGAATTTTTGTACGGTGACTCAGCTTGTGCCTTCTCGATTTTCTTTAGAAGAAGATTTTGGTGTTGGAGGACCTCAAATGAATCCTAATTTGAACCCTATACTTACTTATAATGTTAATATCCCTCAAGATATATCTAATGATGGAGAATACAATGTAGCTACAGCAACTTATTTAAGAGATTCCGAAGGTCCAGGTTCAGGTTTGTTTATAACTACCGATAAAAACCGTATACCTTTTTCAGACGGAGACGGAACTCTGAATGGAAGATACTTAGCTATTAATCCTAGAACAGGAGCGTTTCCAAATACAGTTTATATCTATAGACAACCAGATATTCCTGTTATACCAGGAGTGCAAAGTAGGCTTAGTTTTGAAACAACCAACTTAAATACAGATAATGGTCCGCAAACTAGTCCTTCATTACGGATTGAAATTGTTGGTAAATCGAATACAGGAGGTCCTGATTTTGTTAGAACAGTCCTTACAGGCAATATAGTTGTTGAAGATGTATGGGAAGAAAAAAATTTTATTGATTTTGTAGCTCGTGCGGATGTTTCTGTGGTGACGTTAAGTGTATATAATGAACAAACAACTCAAGGTAATGGAAACGATTTTGGTATAGACAATATATTTTTATCAACATTAGAATGTGATTTTGATTTTGATGGAGTTCCAAACGCTTTAGATTTAGATTCAGATAATGATGGTATATATGATATCGTAGAAACTGGAAATGCAGATAAAGATGCAGATGGAGATGGACGTTATGATGGAGTAGTAGATGCAGAAGGTGTAATTACTGGATTAGTGCAGGGAACCTTAATTAATTCCGATTCGGATTCAAATGCCGATTATTTAGATATCGACTCTGATAATGATGGAATTGTAGATAATATAGAAGCTCAATCTACAGCAAATTATAGGGCTCCGAGTACTATAGATGGTAATGTTGATGGGGTTGATGATGCATATAATGGATTGGCAAATAGGCTAGTACCTGTAACAACTATAGGAGGTGGGACACCCGATTATTTGAATACGAATACAGATGCCGATTGTTTAGAAGATAGTATAGAAGCATATGATACTGATAGAAATGGTACCATTGATGGTACCGAGAAGGGAACATCAACGTCCGATACAGACTCAGATGGTTTGTTAGATTCTTATGACGAAATTACTTTAGGGAGACTAGCGAGATATACCAATGCCAATAATGATGGACAAACTCCAGATACCTTTTTGAATAATCATAATCCAGAAACAAATGAAAAGGATTGGCGAGAACCTTTTGCAGATATTATTATAAACCCAGTAGCAATTATAGATTGTACAAATACTACCGATTTATTTGACGAAATTGTAACCCTTTTTACAAATGCATCTGCATTTGCTCCTATTACAGGTGTTTGGACTACACCAGGAACTAAAGATTTAGGGGGAACACCCGCTAGATTAGGAACTTTAGACCCTTCAGATTCTAGTTTTATAGATGGAGATTACGTATATACAGTACCACCATTTAACGGTACATCTTGTCCAGAACAAAAAATAACATTAAAAGTAACTATAGACAATGCTTGTAAATGTCCCACAATTACTCCACCAACAGAAGTTAGTACGGGGCCTTATATTACTTGTATTAATGCAACAACATTACCCCAATTAGAAGTTTCATCTTCTACAAATACAGATATAGTAGTACGTTGGTTTGCAGAAGACAAAACTACGATTCTAGAGTCTAACAACGTCGTTTATACTCCAAGTAATTCAGATATAAAAGTAGGAACAACTACTTTTAATGCACAGTTTTACGATACGGTACAAAAATGTGAAAGCGACTTTATTGAAATTCAAGTAGAAGGAACAGCAGCACCTAATGCAGGAACAGATCCTTTAAATCCACTATTAATCTGTGCATCAAGTACACCAGTTGCTACAATTTCAGAAAGCGACTTATTTGCTCAATTAACAGGTGCAGATACAGGAGGGGAATGGACAAGTCCATCATTAGTTGTTTTAGGAACAACATTTAATACCGCACCAGAAGCTGGAGACTATACTTATAGTGTTATGTTAAATGGTTGCGAAGATCAATCTCAAGTTGCAGTAGAATTAATAAGTGTACCTACATTTACTTTTGGAGCTACTTTATGTAGCATGAACAAATTGTCCTATAGTGTAGATTTTACTTTTGCAGGAAACATAGCAGACTATACTGTTACTAGCAACGTAGGAACAGTTACTAGGACAGCTACAGGTGGTAAAATTGAAGATGTTCCAAGTGCAATCGATATTGAAGTTACTATAACAAGTACAAATTTAAGTACCTGTAGTTTAGCAGTACCTACATTTACAGGAGTAGATTGTTCTTGCCCAATAATTGATATTCCAATGGTAGATTCTTCAAACACAAGAGCAATTTGTGAAGGGGATCCAATCCCTACATTAAGTGTATCTGTTGGGGCTGGTTTAACTGCTAATTGGCTAATGGCAGATGGTACGCCAATAGCAACAGCACAAAATACAGTAAGTTTTACTCCCACTAATTCAGCACCAGATAATTATGTTTTTAATGTTGTTGCCGAAGGTGCCGACGGCTGTACTAGCGATCCTGTGAGTGTAATGTTTACTATTATAGAAACACCAAAAATTGTTGTGCCTACAAATAATAGAGGTTGTGAAAGTGATTTTACATTACCTAATTTAAGTGTAGGAAATTATTTTACAGGAAGCGGAGGTACAGGTACCCAAATGAATGCAGGAGAAGCAATTAAAGCATCTCAAAGATTGTTTATTTATGCAACCAATACAAGTGGCGGTACAACATGTTCTGCAGAAGAAGTATATAATATTACAATTGATATGTTACCTACGCCTACTCTGCCTATTCTAGATCCGATGTACTGTGAAATGACTACAGTACCAGATTTTACAGGATTAAATCAAAAGTATTTTACCGAAGAAAAAGGTAAAGGTTTAGAAGTTCAACCAGGTACAGAAATAAGAGAAACAACAACACTTTACCTTAGAGAAACAAATGGAGAATGTGGAAAAGATTTAGAAGTGGTAATAAATATCTTTAATCCAATACTCGGTGTAACCTTAGCAGATATACCGTCGGTATGTTTAGACGATGCTGGTGATATTATAGGTGCTCCTCCAATAATTGAAGCCCCTGCAAACTTACTTCCTTCTCAATACGATTTCCAATGGCTATTTGATGGTGTTGCTATTGCAGGTTTAACAGATTCTTCAATAGAAGCATCTGCATTAGGACAATATCAATTAGAGTATAAGCCTAAAGGATTAACTTGTAGTAATACGAGTAACATAGTTTTACTAAGAGAAAAAGAAAAAGCGGTTATCACAGGACTACAAAAAGAAGGACGAAGAGTTACAGTTATAGCAGAAGGAGAAGAGTTGGAATATAGTATAAACGATGGAGCATTTCAAACAAGTAATGTATTTGATCGAGTTCCTTTCGGAGATTTTAATGTAGAGGTTAGAAATGATTGTAGTGGGGATACTAAATCTGATTTCTTATTTGGTTTTCCAGAATTTTTTACACCTAATCAAGATGGAGATAATGATGTTTGGAATGTAAAAGGAGTAAGTACTAAGACCATAGAAATTTCAGTTTTTGATAGGTATGGTAACTTAATGGCAATTTTTACTCCTATTGATGAAGGTTGGGACGGTAGATTCCAAAATATAGATATGCCAGGTGATGACTACTGGTATTATGCAGTTGCTGTTTCAGGAGAAGAGTTTCGTGGTCATTTTTCGTTAATTAGATAATATAATAAATTAAATCCACGTTACCAGCTACATACATACTAATGAAAAAAATAAACAAAGTTAAATCAAAATTTGCATTACTATTAGGTATTTTATCCTTCACGCAATTAAAAGCACAAGAAGGACTACCTGTTTTTTCGGATTATTTAACCGACAATTATTACCTAATCCATCCATCTATGGCAGGTATTTCTAGTTGTTCTCAGTTAAGACTAACGGCTCGTCGTTCTTGGACAAGTCAAAAAGACGCACCCGGTCTTCAAACCTTAAGTTATAACACACGTTTCAATCGAAGTTCCGCTATGGGTGTAAACCTTTTTAATGATAAAAATGGTTTTCACTCTCAATCAGGAGGATATGTAACTTATGCACATCACTTAATGTTTTCTAGGGATGAAGTAGATTTGAATATGCTTTCTTTTGGTTTAAGTGCAGGAGTGCTTCAATATAGATTAGATCAATCTGAATTTGTAGTAGGTAATGATCAATTAGTTCAGAATTCAACACTTAATACTACAGAATTTAATATGGATTTCGGTTTCTCTTATCATTTAGGAGAGTTTTATACACATGTAACGGTTAAGAACTTACTAGAAAATGAAGGAGTTAATAATGAAGCACAAATAACTAATAATTTAAGAAGGTATTTGTTTTCTTTGGGGTATGGTTTTCAAAAATTTGGAAGTAAATTTTTGTTAGAACCGTCTATTTTATATCAATATAGAGAAGGGACCCAACAAAGTAACATTGATATTAATGCAAAAGCATATTATGAATTAGATCGAAAAACTATTTACGGAGGAGTTTCGTATAGAAGAGCCTTAGATGAAAGTAAATTTCAATTAACAGACCAAACCATAACATTAGAGCAGTTAAATTATGTAACACCATTTATAGGTGTTCGTACAGGGAAATACCATTTTGCGTACACATATACAGCCCAAATAAATGCTAACGTGTTTAATCAAGGAGGACAACACCAAATTACATTAGGAATAGACTTAAACTGTAGAATAGTACGTAAAGCTTGTAATTGTCCAGCATTAAATTAACCTTTAAGTTTTAACTTTAAAAAGTGGAGATACTTTTTAAAGTTAAAACTCTTATTGTAATTTATATCAAAAACAAAAGCCAATTTCATTCATGAAATTGGCTTTTGTTTTTTGAAGACCAGTCTATAGGTAAACTATTATTTAAAAAAGAACATAAATAAATATTATATGTTAATTTTATGTGAGTTTTAATTTACAATTTATAACAAAACAATGCTTTTTTTAATGAAAACTTATTTTAGTGCTTTTAAATTATATTTAATTACTCTGTTAGCAATAGTATCAATAGATAGTATGGCTCAAACCAAAGGAATCATTAATTTTAATGACGATTGGTTATTTACGCTTTCAGATGCTAAAAACTATTCTTTAACTACTTACAATCCTAAGAATTGGACATCGGTAGACCTTCCACACGATTGGTCTATTGCTATGGATTTTTCTAAAGACTTAGAAGGTTGTACGGCTTTTATGCCAGGAGGAATAGGTTGGTATAGTAAAAACTTTAAAACACCAATAAACGAAAACGAGAAATGCTACATTATTTTCGATGGAGTGTATAACAATGCAGAATTTTGGATCAATGGGATTAGAATAGGAAATCACCCTTATGGCTATGCACCTGTTTATTACGATTTAACAGAACTCTTAGCTCCAGAAGGACAAGAAAACAAAATATCAGTACGAGTAGATCACAGTCGTTATGCAGATTCTCGTTGGTACACAGGCTCTGGGATTTATAGAAATGTTCAATTATTAATTGCAGACAAACTACACATCCCTGTTTGGGGAACCTTTATAACCACTCCAGTAGCAACGGCTAAAAAGGCGGAAATCAATTTGGAGATAGAAATAAAGAATGAATATGCAAAGACAGAAAAGGGATTTTTAATTTCTGAAATTTTAGATGCTAAAGGAAAGCTTGTAAAAACGATCGAATCAAAAATTATACTAAATCCCCAACAACAAAAAACAGTTACTCAACATACCACCATCATCAAACCCAATTTATGGGGAATAGAAAACCCGTATCTATATACCGTTAAATCCTATATCCAATATAATACTTTAAAAACGGTACCAAGAATTACAAAATTGGGAATTAGAGCTATACATTTTGATAAAGACAAAGGGTTTTACTTAAATAACAAACACGTAAAAGTTAAAGGAGTCTGTTTGCATCACGATGCAGGTATGGTAGGAGCAGCAGTGCCTAAAGACGTTTGGAAACGTAAATTGTTAAAGTTAAAAGAAGGAGGAACCAATGCCATACGTACTGCTCACAATCCAGCTTCCGATGAATTTTTAGATTTATGTGATGAATTAGGATTATTAGTGCAAAATGAATTTTACGACGAATGGGATTTACCTAAAGACAAGAGATTTAACATGCACGATAAAGAAGTAGATTATATTTCTAGAGGGCATTCAGAACATTTTCAACAATGGGCAGAAACAGATTTAAAAAATACAATGAAATCGAGTAGAAACCACCCAAGTATTTTTCAGTGGAGTATTGGTAATGAAATAGAATGGACCTATCCAGGAAATAGAGGAGCAACAGGTATTTTTAAAGAAACCAATAGAGACGATAAAATAGATTGGACACTGTGGAGAACCAAAACACCACCACATACTCCAGAACAAGTACGTCAATTTTGGAAAGATTTTCCCCAACAAACATTTAATATTGGAAAAACAGCAAAAAAATTAGCCACTTGGACTCGTGAGTTAGATATTACCCGATTTGTAACAGCCAATTGTATTTTGCCCACCTCTAGTTTCGAAACAGGTTATACAGACGCTTTAGATGTGGTAGGTTATAGTTACAAACCTCATAAATACGATTATTTTAAAAAAACATACCCCAATACCATTATGATGGGAACAGAAAACGTTCCACGATGGTACGAGTGGAAAGCTGCTGTAGAAAGAGAATACATAGCCGGTGTATTTTTATGGACAGGAATAGACTATTTAGGAGAAAAAAAAGCAAGACATTGGCCTAAAAAAGCTGCAGAAGGAGGGTTGTTAGACGTAGCAGGTTTTGCAAGAGGTTCTTTTTACAAATTTAAAGCCTTTTGGAGAGACGACATTCCTATACTAACCATGTACACACAAACGGAAAAAGAATCTATTTATAAAGTAAATAAACAAGGTAAAGTAGTAGAGAAGAAAAAAGACTATTGGAAATTAGCACCAAGAAGATGGCAAAATGTGAATCCTTATTGGAATTATAACGAAGGAACGCCAACCATTGTAGAAATCTACTCGAATTGCGAAGCCGTAGAGTTATTTCAAGACGGAAAGTCGCTAGGGAAACAATATTTAAAAGACCAAATAGATAGTAACTACAAATGGGCGGTTAATTATACAAAAGGAAAACTAGTAGCAAAAGGAATTAAAGGAACACAAACCATTAAAAAAACACTTAAAACAATTAATCCAGCAGTTCGTATCCGTTTAAAGGCAGATAAGACCAAAATAAAAGCCAACAATACAGATGTCGTTCACGTAACAGCACAGTTGGTAGATAGTAAAGGGAGAGAAGTAAAACATCAAGAAAATAAAATTACCTTCCAAATAGAAGGGGAATACAAGTTTTTAGGAACCGACTGCGGAGATACTGCCAAACTTCAAAATTTTAAAAGCAAAACAGTTTCAACCACTTTTGGGCAATGTTTATTAGCCATTCAAGCCACAAAAAAGACAAGTAAAGTTGTTATAACAGCCAAAGGAATGAATGGCATTAAAAAAGCTCAAGAATTAATTATAGTAGTAGAGTAGTTTATCTAAAACTATTTCCCAGTTTTTAATAGGTACCATCTATTTTTTGGTAATTTTTCTTAAAATATACTTATAAAAAATCCAAGATTTAATTTATTAAATCTTGGATTTTTTATAAGTGTATTACACAAATTAACCTAGTTTCTAAATATTATAATTAAAATATTATTTAGGTTAAAAATGTAAATGTATTGAATACCAATAACTATTAATACTGTGCTGTTTGCACATCTTCAACACTGCCAATTTCTGCTAAATAACGTTCGGCATCCATGGCAGCCATACATCCTGTGCCCGCAGCAGTAATAGCTTGTCTGTAATCCTTGTCTTGTACATCACCAGCAGCAAAAACACCAGGCAAGTTTGTAAAAGTAGTTCCTTTTTTAGTAATTAGATATCCTGTATCGTCCATATCTAACTGACCTTTAAAAATATCGGTATTGGGTTTATGTCCAATAGCTACAAATAGTCCAGTAATTTCAATTTCTGAAGTCTCTCCTGTTTGGTTATTCTTCATGCGTAAGCCCTCTACAACTTGCTCTCCTAACACTTCATCTACCTCAGTATTATATAATACAGTTATGTTTTTAGTATTGTTTACTCTATGTTGCATTGCTTTAGAAGCCCGCATAAAATCTTTACGAACTAACATGGTAACATTTTTACAAATATTAGCTAAATAAGTAGCTTCTTCTGCAGCAGTATCACCAGCTCCAACAATAGCTACATCTTGATTTTTAAAAAAGAATCCATCACAAACAGCACAGGCAGATACACCACCACCACGTAGGCGTTGTTCGCTTTCAAGGCCTAGGTATTTAGCAGTTGCACCAGTAGAAATAATTATAGTTTCGGCTTCAATAGTTTTAGTACCATTGTCTACTATAGCTTTATGGGTTCCTCCTGTTTTTTTAGAGAACTCTACAGAAGTAATTAATCCAATTCTAACTTCTGTGCCAAAGCGTTCTGCTTGTTTTTGTAACTGAATCATCATAGTTGGACCGTCTATCCCCTCTGGGTAACCAGGGAAATTATCTACTTCTGTAGTAGTTGTTAACTGTCCGCCTGGTTCCATACCAGTATATAACAATGGTTTTAAATCTGCTCTAGAAGCATAAATTGCAGCAGTATAACCTGCTGGTCCAGATCCAATAATCAGACATTTAACTCTTTCTATAGTGTCTTCCATTTAATAACTTTTTTAGACTATAAAAGTAGTAAGTTTCTTAAAAACCTTACATCAAAAATTATCATTATTATTCAAAATCTAATTAACAAAAGTTGATAACTTGTAAGGGGTAAAGAATTAATAATGATTAAAATAAACAGAATATAAAGACTGTTTTGTTTTTAATCAGATTTAGGTTTTAACAATACTTACACAATAGCTGCATTAATAATTTACTTTTGAAGTTTATAAAAATATTATTTTAACCTATATTTGTAATATTTTTAAGTTAACTTAAAAAAGTAATTAATGTCGGTTGCAATAGAGAATTTTGTAAAGGCTATATATCAATATAGTAAGCATAATGAATACGATACAAAAACGAGTACTATTGCTAAAAAGCTAGGAGTATCTAGTGCTGCAGCAACGGATATGGCAAAAAAGTTAGCGTTAAAAGGTTTAATAGATTACGAAAAATACAAAGAACTAAAATTAACCGAAGAAGGATGTCTTATGGCATTGCGAGTTGTACGTAAGCACCGTATTTGGGAGTCGTTTTTGTTTAAGCTACTGGATTTGTCCTTACATGAAATTCATAGAGAAGCAGAGTTGTTAGAGCATCAAACTTCAGATTTCTTAGCTGAAAAAATACATAAGTACTTAGGTTATCCAGATTTTGACCCTCATGGAGATCCTATACCTAGTATAGATGGTAAATTTCCAGAGATTAAACCCTCTATTTCACTTTCAAAAGCAACACCGCAAACTGACTATAGAATATCACGTTTGCAAAGTGATGATAAAGAGTTTTTTGATTTTTGTGCTGAACATAAGCTAATTAATGGTGAATTAATTAGAGTAGAAAAACAGTTTGAAAAAACTCAAATGACCGAAGTAAGAGTTAATAACAATACATTATTGCTTAATTATAATTTCACTTCTTTAATACAATTAATAAATACCGATGTTTTATAAAATTAGCCTAATTATTCTATTTTTAAGTCAAGTTTTATTTTCACAGACTTCAGAAATTTCAGGAACTATTACATTAGATGGAGAACCTATATTAGGAGCTACTGTGGTTTTAATAAATTCTCAAAGAGGAACCACTTCCGATAATAAGGGACATTTTACAATGTTATCGCTTCCTTTAGGGTTACAACAATTTCAATTTTCGTATGTAGGAGCATCTACAATTACTAAAAGTATTGAGGTGAAAAAGCTTAATGACGAACTACAGATAGCTTTAGTATCCGATAGTACTTTAAGCGAAGTAGTTATTTCTGTACCAGGATCTAAGTTGCAAAAAGATTTAGTAGTAAATGTAGAGAAGAAAAGTATTTCAGAAATATATCAAGCAAGCTCAACTACATTAGCAGAGAGTATTTCTACAATTAACGGAGTCTCTCAAAACAGTACAGGAAATAGTATTGGTAAACCTGTAATTAGAGGTTTAACAAGTAATAGAGTGGTAACTTATGCACAAGGTATTCGTATAGAAAACCAACAATGGGGGGCAGAGCATGGGTTAGGAGTAAGTAGTAACGGTATTAAAAGTGTTGAAGTAATTAAAGGACCAGCTTCGTTATTATATGGTTCCGACGCTATTGGAGGAGTTTTATATTTTGTAGACGAAAATTTTACAAATAAACCAGTAGAAGGTGTTATCGAATCGGGTTATTTTACAAATACGCATTCTACCCAAAATAGGGCAGGTGTAAAACTAGGATTTGGAGATTTTAAAATAAATGCTTTTGCAGGATATACTTTAGCAGGGGATTATAAATTATCGGAGAACACTAGTTTTAATGCCGATAGAGTTTTTAATACACGATTTTCAGAACGAAGTGCAAAGTTATCGTTAGGATTCGTAAAAGAAACCTATCAAACTAAATTTACTTATAGTTATTTAAATAACTATTTTGGAATTCCTGTTCCAGTAGATGGAAATCCCATTTTTACAAACAGGGTTGGTGTAGATTTAATTTCCCCACTAGATAATCAAGCAAGTAATTTTGTGCTGCCTTTTCAAGATGTATCTCAGCACAATTTTGCCTTAGAAAATAATTTTAAGCTAAAACAATCAAAAGTATTTTTTACTCTAGGTTATGCCATAAATGATAGACAAGAGTTTAATGAAACTGTTAATAATCCTGATTTGCATTTATATCTTCAAGTATTAAGTTATAATATAAAGGTGTCCAATGTAGTAAAAACTTCAAAAATTGATGTAACGCTTGGAGCGCAGGGATTGTATCAAGACAATGAAAATAGAGGAACTGTATTCTTAATACCCGATGGTAAAAGCATAGAAAATGGATTATTTGGATTATTTAATTATAAGGCTACCGATAATCTAAGATTTCAGTCGGGATTACGTTACGATAATAAGCGTGTAGAAGCAGAAAGCGTAGAAATAGATGGAGAAACTAATTTTGCCGATTTTGATGAAACATATAGTACATTAAACTATTCGGTAGGAATTAAATATGATTGGAAACATTTTTCATTTCGATTTAATATTGCTTCGGGGTATAGAGCTCCTAATACATCAGAATTATTATCTAATGGAGAACATGGAGGAGTGGGAAGAATAGAAATTGGAGATCAATCTTTAGAAAGTGAATCCGCTACTCAATTCGATTTTGCTATAAATTATAAGTATAACGGTTTAGACATTACATTTAATCCATTTTATAACAGAATAAAAGATTATATTTTTATAACACCTACAGGAGAAAGAGGAGTTGGAAACTTGCCAATTTTTGCTTACTTGCAAGAAGATGCTACCTTGTTTGGAGGAGAATTCAATCTTAACTACATTCCTGCTTTGTTACCTAAACTTGCAATACAAACAGGAGCGGCAATTACTTATGGAAATGATAACAATAATGACCCCTTACCATTTATACCTCCTGTAAATTTTAACACAAAGTTATCGTATGACCTAGGCTTAGGGAAACAACTAAAATTGAATAGCGTGTATTTGCAACAACAAAATTTCTTAGAACAGAATAGAATAACGGAAGAAGAATTAGCTAATGCAGACTATCACCTTGTTAATTTAGGTTTTAATGCGTCTTATAAAAGATTTAATTTTAATGTAGTGATTAAAAATTTATTTGACAGAAATTATACAAATCATTTATCTCGATTAAAAACAAGTTTTGATAATTTAATAGTACCTAATCCAGGAAGAGATATTGTATTTAATTTGAAATATAGTTTTTAATTAAAAGTAGTAACTTTCGATAGTACTCTCAGAAAGATGAAATTAATACTAAAGATAACTTGTTTATTGGCACTTACCATATATAGCCAAACGGTATTAGCACAATTGAAAACCTATTCTTTTGAAGAAGTAGATACTGTATTAGTAAAAAAGCCAATTGTTGTTTTTTTACATACTAATTGGTGTAAGCATTGTAAAGCAATGCAAAAAGAAACTTTTACCAATACTTTAGTAATTAAAGAGTTAAATGATAATTATTACTATATTCCTTTTAATGCAGAATCAAAAGAACCTATTACATTTAAAGGTAAAACATATAATTATAAAGCTACAAATGCAAAACGAGGCATACACGCCTTGGCAGAAGATATTGGTATTTATTTAAAAAGGGTAAAATACCCAAGCCTTATTGTATTAAATAAGAATAAGGAAATAGTACATTCGTATAGATCAAAATTAAGACCTAAAGGGTTATTGCGACTATTAAACGACATTAGAGTAAATGAAGAATTATAAATTTATAGTATTAGCAACTGTTTTTAGTTTATTATGGAGTTGCAAACAAAAAAAAGACTCTCCTAGTGGGAAATTAAAAGTAGTTACTACTACTACGATGGTTACGGATATGGTTTCTGCTATAGGAGGAAATCATATAATAGTAAAAGGCTTAATGGGAAGCGGTGTAGATCCCCATTTGTATAAAGCAAGCGAAGGCGATGTTGCTAAATTGTATAGTGCCGACGTTATTTTTTATAGTGGTTTACATTTAGAGGGTAAATTAGAAGATATTTTCGAAAAAATGAAACATCGCAATAAAGAAGCCATTGCTGTATCTAACGCCTTATCAAAAGATAAGTTAATTGCTTCCAAGAATTTTGCTTCTAATTACGATCCGCATATTTGGTTTCAAATAGATTATTGGATAGCCTGTACTAATTACGCTGCTAAAGAATTAGCTAGAATAGACCCTAAAAATGCTACAAATTATAGTCAAAATGCTAAAAAATATATAGAACGTTTAGAAACTTTAAAAATAGAAAATACTAATTTAGTTACTAACATACCTATAGAAAAACGTATTTTAATTACCGCACACGATGCGTTTAATTATTTCGGGAAAGCTTATAATTTTGAAGTAGTAGGTTTACAAGGTTTATCTACAGCTACAGAAGCAGGAGTAAAGGATGTACAAAACTTGGCACGTCTTATTATTGAAAAAAATGTAAAGGCAATCTTTGTAGAAAGCTCTGTTCCTAAACGAACAATAGAAGCATTACAAGCTTCAGTAAAAGCTAAGGGTCATGAGGTTAATATTGGTGGAGAATTGTTTTCCGATGCTTTAGGAAGCAAAGGGACACCAGAAGCCACATATGTAGGAATGTATATTCATAACATGACCACTATTGTTAATGCTTTAAAGTAATGGAAGAAGAAAAATACGCTGTAAAAATAGATGACCTTACGGTAGCTTATAATTATAAGCCAGTGCTTTGGGACATTGATTTAGCAATACCCGAAGGTGTATTAATGGCTATTGTTGGTCCTAATGGAGCAGGGAAATCTACCCTCATAAAGTCTATTTTAGGCATTATAAAACCTATTGCTGGTAAAGTAAGCGTTTTTGGAAAACCCTATGAAAAGCAACGCTCCTTAGTAGCCTATGTACCCCAAAAAGGATCTGTAGATTGGGATTTCCCTACCACAGCATTAGATGTTGTGCTTATGGGAACATATGGAAGTTTAGGATGGATAAAACGCCCAAGGCAAAAACAAAAAAAACAAGCTTTAGAAGCTTTAGAAAAAGTAGGAATGTTACCTTTTAAAAGTAGGCAAATTAGTCAGTTATCGGGAGGACAGCAGCAGCGTGTTTTTTTAGCTAGAGCTTTAGTACAAAATGCAGCTATTTACTTTATGGACGAACCTTTTCAAGGAGTAGATGCTACTACTGAAGTTGCTATAATTAATCTGTTAAAAGAACTCCGCAAGCAAGGGAAAACGGTAATTGTAGTACATCACGATTTGCAAACGGTACCCGAATATTTTGATTGGGTTACTTTTTTGAATGTAAAGAAAATAGCAACAGGTCCAGTTAAGGATATTTTTAACGACGATAATTTAACAAAAACTTATGGAATTAATTACAAAGTAAGTATTCAGAAGTAAATATTTCTTGTGGGTTAACTTTTAAAAAGATACTATGTAGAACCTTTATTGATCCTAAAAATAGTTAAAACTATATACTTTAGTGCATTTCGCTTTTAGCTTCTAAAAAAGTATCTTCGTATTATGTCTTATCAACGAAGTAATGGTTAACGAATATTAAGAGTATCATCGAAAGCCTAATGATGATGGGACAAGTTTTATCATTAGAAAGACTTTCAGTCGCAAAGGAAAATATGGACTTCAAGTCCATAGTGGTTCATTTTATAATCTATTTTTATACTTCTTTTTAAACTTTTGAAGTTTTATTTTTTGTTTTTTAGTTAACAGTATTTCTTGGTCTGATAAAAACCAATATGCTCTTCTTGCTATTAAAAAATTGTCTGATTCTTTTAATAAGATGATTAACTTTTCTGTTAATACAGGGGATGTAAATTTAGTTAATTTTACACTTGTTAAAAATACTTCTATTTCCTGATAATTAAAATTTTGTACCGCTTTACTTAACTGATCGTAATAAAACTCATTTCCTTTTTTACTGGTTTTAGAAACAGCATTTAAACAAGCAATTCTTCTTTGATTGTCTCCTTTGTTAAACAAACGTAACATAGACTGATAATATTTTTCTTCAGAAAGATTTTCAACATATTGCAACCCTGTTTTAAAAACAGGATAACTACTTGTTAACATTGCTTTTTCTATTTCTAAAACCGCAACAGTATCAAACACTTGTTTGGTTTGCAAACTCTCTATTGCAAAATTTTTATAATCATCGTCTTGATGATGCAAATAATTCTCTATTAAGTTTTGATGCGTAAGCTGATTTCTATTTATTTCTCTTATTTTAGAAATTATCTCTCCATTTGCCCAATGCCAAAGCGTAAAACAAGTCCAAACAGCTCCTTCTACAATTTCGTTAGGAGTTATGGTAGACGTAGCTCCAGAAACTGCATCTACATTTACATTACCCTGTTCTACAAAATTACTTACTACCAAATCGTTTTTAAACATCAATTTTAACTCGGAATCTTTATTATTAAGAACCCATTCTAACTTTTTATAGTCTTTATTTGTAAAAGGAACTCCTTCTTTTTTTTCTAATTCATCTCCTTGTTCTAGTTCATATTTTGCATACCTCCCTAGTTCATCCCAAAACATTCGTACCGTAATTACCTCACAAATGTTTTCTCCACAGTTTACGGAGTCTACATCTAAATAAAATTGTTTGGTTTTATTGGGTAAAATTTCTTCTACCAAAAAACATTCAATAGGTTTATGTACGTCAATAGCAGGGTGTATAATAGCAACTTTATGTGTAATTTTAGAACTACTTAAATAGCTATTAGATGGTAGAACTACCATTAAGAATACTAAAAAAGTAAACCTTTTAACAAGTATTAGTATATTCTTAGTGATAGTCTTTTTGAATTTAAGCATGTATTTCGATTCTTGTTTTACAACAAAAACAACTTTTATTTTTTAAGATTCGTAAGCACGAACTTCAAATAACTTAGCCGTTTTAAATCCGTACGTTTCTTTTAAATGAATACGGATAGCAGTAGTTTTAACTTGATCAAAATCAAATTTTATCAAACGAGCAATATTTGATGTCTTTTCTCCTACTTTTATCCATTTTCCATTAACTCTTGCTTCTAAATCCAAAACCTTTATTAATTCTGGTGGTACGGTAGTAATAAACGTTTTCTTTAACCAATCGTTTAAAGGTTGCTTACGCATCGTTATATTTTTCTGTAAATTGGTATCGCATTTTACTTCTACCTTAGACAAGGTAACAGGATTTTCCCACTCCATCTGAAAAACAGCAGGTAAGGATTCTGATTGCCAATGATTAATTTGCCCGTCTATGTCTCTAGAAATTCCATTAATTACATTTTTTGCATCGCCAGTTTTTGTAGAAGATCCAAAAATAACACTTGCCTTTTTAGCTAAATCTTTAGGATCGTTAGCCACTACTTTTGGAATGTAAACATCATCCCTCATTAGCATTTCTTGCAATTGTTTTATGTGCTTGTTACGTACCTCTCTTGGTGTAATTCCTTTAGCAACACAAATGGTTGCTGCTGTACCTACCGCTTGTCCCATTAAAGCACAAGTTCCTTGAATTCTAGTAGACGATAAAGCAATATGTGTTAAACTAGCATTACGTCCAGCAAACATTAAATTGCTAATGTTTTTTGAATACAAAGAGCTAAACGGTACTTGATAAACGGTTTTAAATCTTTGATGGAAAAAACTCGGACGCTCTTTAATATCCAAAATTCCACTTGGGTTGTGTTCATCTAAAGACCACCCTCCAAAACCAATAGCATCGTCAAAATGTTTGTGCTCTGTTAAATCTTTTTCAGATAAAATATGATCTCCTATAAATCGTCTAGACTCTCTACGTCCTGGTAAAGACCCTACCCATTCTAACGCATAGTTTTCTGAATCTGGAAACTTTCCTGAATTTTTAATATAATCCCAAACCCCATGTAAATACCCCATTAAATCATGTCTATTCTCTTCTTGAACATCTACAATATCGTGGTCACTCCCTAATTCTACCCACCAATATCCATCTAAATAATTATTAATTTTTCTTTCGTGGTTTGCATTGTCTCCATCATATTTTTTCACAAATGTTGGAGGAGTGTATGGCATTGGTTTTCCGTGATCTTTTCCTTGTAATAGAATAGACGCTCCCATTTGCCAACCATCTGCTACATCGGGTGCGTATTTTTCGTTAAACTCAGCTTTTCCTTCTCTACCTGTTCTGTATAATGCACCTGCTTTTGCAGCCATTAACCCGTCTCCAGAACTATCAATAAAAATAGCTGCTTTTATCGTAAATTCTGTTTCTGTAGTAAGCTGCCAACATCTTGCAGAAACAATTTTGTTTCCATCCATATTTGCATCTATAGCTTGTGTATTTAACATCACCGTTAAATTGGGTTCTCTTACTACGTAATCATATACGATATGATCCCAAACAGGATAGGATTGTTGAGGGTTATATAACCTGTTTTCCAGCATTATTTCTTCTACAATTCCTGTTTCTCTCTCAGCTTTTCCTGATTTTAAACGATTAACACCATTTAATGTAACACGAATTTCACTAGATGCATTTCCTCCTAAAACAGGTCTATCATTAATTAACACTGTCTTAGCTCCATTTCTAGCTGCTGCTACAGCTGCAGAAATACCTGCTACACCTGCTCCTACAACTGCTACATCGTATATTACTGTTTTTTTTCTGTCTGGATTAGGTACCTTTTTACCTGTTCCTAATTGGTGCCATTGTTCTTCACCTCCATTACCCGATACTGCTTTATTCTCTTTATTAATATCTTGGGCGACTCCATCTAAACTTTTACAGGAAGTAGCTATAGGTAATACACTTGCTGCAACGGTAGCTCCTGCTACATTTTTAATAAAATTTCTCCTTTTCATTCTAAATATTCTTATAAATCTACACCTGAACCTTGTAATGAGTAATCATGATCCCACATAGATTTCCACGGGTCTTGTGTATCGTTCTGAAACTTTTTCAACTTCATTTTCATGTTCTCAAAAGTTTCTTTATACGCTTTTTTATAGGCTAAATTGTTAATTTCTTCTGGATCTTCTTCCAAATTAAACAATTCGAACTCTGGATGATTTAAACAATCTTCTACCGTTCTATTTCCATACATTTTAGCTTCATTTCTATGAATACTTTGCCAAGTTGATGAAGCCCATAAATCTGAGGCAAAGGGATAATCTAACTTCCATGCAATGTTCCAAATTAACTTGTATTTCCCTTCAATAGCTACTTTCATAGGATAATACATGGTAATTTCATGAAAAGTATGAGAAGCATATACCTCGTTCCACCCTTTAGGAGCTTCTTCATACAACACTCCGTTAAAAGATTTACCATGAAATTCTTTTGCATCGTAAGGAACTTTTGCCATATCTAAAATGGTAGGGGTTAAATCTACCCACGATATTTTAGCATTGTTTGTAATTCCTTTTTTATTTTTTCTAGGATCTTTTATAATACATGGCAATTGTATTCCAGGTTCGTACACCGTAGTTTTTGCTCCTGGAAAAGCCATTCCATTGTCTGAAATATAAAACACAATGGTATTGTTTAATTTTCCTGTTTCTTTCAAGTGTTTCATTAATCGACCAAAACCTTGATCTATTCTAGAAATACTCTGGTAATATTGTGCAATTTCTTCTCTAGACTCTTTAGTATCCGGTAAAAATTTAGGTACTACCACGTCTTTAGGGTTGTAAACTACTTGTGTTTCTCCAGGATAAGGCTCTTTTTTATTTCCAAAAGTATTAGGCAAATTCCAAGGTTCAGCAACAAACGGATGTCCTCTATGTGGGTCGTCTGGACAAAAATACAAGAAGAAGGGTTTGTCTGATTTTAACACATCTAAACAAGCATCTGCCATTTCTAAAGTGCTTCTTGGATCGGCTTCTAAAACGGTATTAAAATGATAAACAGCTTCTGGAGCTACATGGTACTTACCGATTCTAGCAGTCTCGTACCCTGCTTTTTCTAACAATACGGGTAACGACTTTACATGATCGTAAGTACTAAAATGATGATAATCGTGTACATGTCCGTACGACCCTGTAGCGTGTCCAAATTTTCCTGTTAAAATTACCGATCTACTCGCAGCACAACTGGCACTGGTACAATAAGCATTGTTAAATAAAACTCCTTCAGAAGCTAATTGATCTAGATTAGGTGTTTTTATAATCTTGTTCCCATAAGCTCCTAAAGCATCTTTTCCATGGTCGTCAGAAACAAACAATACAATATTAGGCTGGTTACTTCTAGAGATACCTTTTTGTACTGTTTTTTGTTTTTCCGAAGAACAGCCTACCAAAATGGCTATTATCCCAAAGACACTCAAACGTTTTATTAATGAGTTCATTTTATATATGTTAATTAATTTTTGATTTTCTTTTCAAAAATAGAGACGAATATGGCTTTTAAAGAGTAATATTAGATGTTTAATAGATAAAAATAGTATTTTATTTAGTGTTTTTAATATAATCACAAAAACAATGCCTTTTTTGATTTATTTTAATAATAAAAATGTACTACGATAAAATAACGATATAGTAAAATATTCAAGAATAATAATAAAAGCAAAAAACCTCCATTTTTAATGGAGGTTTTTTACTAAAAAATTAGAATAAATATGTAAAAAAAAGCTGTATTTAGATTTTATATAAATATATACATACCTATTCGGTAGGATCTAAGTAATTAGGAATTTGATTGCCGTTAGTGTCTTTAAATGGCACTAATTGTAAGTCGTTATTTATTACACCATCACAGTTATAATCTACGGAAGGGTTAAGGTCGGTACGTTCAATTTCATTAATGGTTAATCTACCATCGTTATCATCGTCTGCATCAAGGTGATTTACAATTCCATCACCATCAGTATCAATAATATTTTCTGATTGATTAATTCCTTCGGCTAAATCTGGAATACCATCATTATCTAGGTCATTTAGCTCATTATTATATAATGAAAAAGTATAAAGGATATTACTGTAAGGGTTTAAAGATGCCCCTAAAGGATTATTCTCTAAGCTTATTTGGTAAAATGCTAATCCCGATGGAATAATCATTATTCCTACCCCAAAATCGGACAACACAACACTTCCGTTGTCGTTGGTAGTTATTACCCTACAAGGCTGTTCGGGGTTTATAGGAGGAGCTGTTTTAAATTTTGCTTGTATTTGGGCAAAACCATCAACACTTAAATCAGCTCTATTTAGCGAAGGATCAAGTTCTCTAAAGCCGGTTAGCCAAAAACGATCATCGGTATCTATAAATGGTGTTTCCGAAATTAATGCTTGAGAGGGTGTTTGGTTAAGAGAACCAGCTTCTCCTATAGCAGCTCCTTTAAAGGAAGTAAGGATATCATCGCTTATGGCAACTTCTTTTCCTTTTCCTTGTCTAACTACAATATAATACAACTTATAATTAACATCAAAGGCGTTAACATCAATGCTTAACACGCTGTTTCTTAAATTTTCTCCATTGGATACGCTTTGTTGTTGTTCTGTTAAAATAATTGGGTTTCCGTTGTCATCTTTAATCCTATAAAATTCGATACTTTTATGATCTAGCGTATTGTCTTGTTCAAAAGGAATATTATTATAGGTATAATTATCTAAAAAATCGCTTAAATAATTAGCGTCTAATATATTTTGGGGACCTCTTTCTCTTATTGATGAGTTTTCCAGACCATCACTGTCATCGTTATTACAGGATAAGAAACATAACAATCCTCCTAAAATAGTTATTAATAAAAGACTTCTCTTCATTTTTTAAAATTTGATTACGAAGATACAATAATATCGTATTTTAGTATCTTATTTATTATTATCTATATTCTATGCGAATAGACAAGTATTTATGGTGCATCCGAGTTTTTAAAACACGAAGTATAGCAACCGATGCCTGCAAAAATGGTAAAGTAAAAATGGGTACTCAAAACATTAAACCGTCTAGGGATGTATATCCATCGGATATTATACTTGTTCGAAAAAACCAAATTAATTATACTTACCAAGTACTAGATTTACCACCTAGTAGAGTAGGAGCTAAACTAGTAGATTTGTACCGTAAAGACGTTACACCTAAAGAAGAGTTACAGCGATTAGAATTAGTAAAGTTTTCTAAAGATTATTATCGTAAAAAAGGAGTAGGAAGACCAACAAAAAAAGATCGTAGAGATATTGATGACTGGTTTACTCCAATTATAAACGAAGAAGAATAAATTACCATGGAAGAGCAAATTATACTTACACATCAACAAATACAGCATAAAATTCGTCGTATAGCGTATCAGATTTACGAGAATAATGTTGATGAAAAAGAAGTTATTATTGCAGGGATTGACCCTAGTGGTTATGTTTTAGCAGAACGTATCGCTAAAGTATTAACCGAAATTTCAGAAATAAAGGCGATTCTTTGTAAAATAAATATGGACAAAAATAGACCTTTAGGGAGTATAAAAACGTCTATGTCTCCTGCTAATTATACAAATAAATCCATTGTTTTAGTAGACGATGTATTAAATACTGGAACAGCGTTAGCCTATGGGGTACAGCATTTTTTAAATGTTCCTTTAAAACGTTTTAAAACAGCAGTTTTAGTAAATAGAAATCATAAAAAATATCCTATAAAGGCAGATTTTAAAGGAGTTTCATTATCTACTTCAATATTAAACCATGTAAAAGTAACTTTTGGGAAAACAGATCAAGTGTGTTTACAATAATTTTTTTAGTTTTAAATTATGTATTGAAACTTCGTTTTGCAGAATTATAATATATAGTAGCATTTTAATTCTAAGGGATTCTATTACTTATTATAAAAACTAGCGTTTACTACGCTATTTGGAATAGGAGACAGGAGTAATAGATTTTACTATATTGGTTTTAGGCTAAAAGATATTTATTTAATAGTTTAGTCTCAAAAATATGATCTCCTCCATGGTTTATAAATTTAGTATTAGGAAAATAATGCTGAAGTCGATTTTCTTGTATGGTTACATTTTTAGAGTCAAAAATGCTATCGGTTAATCCAACACTATGTATTGTTTTTAAATTAGGAATATGATTAAAATCGATTGCAGAAAGCTCTTTAGGAAATACTCCTGAAACCATAATTAATTTATGACAAAATTGTTTTCTGTTTGCTAACCACCTAGTAGCTATACTAACCCCTTGCGAATATCCTAAGACAATGAAATTTACCTTTTTTAAATCGATAGTTTCAGATTCTATTATACTATCTATGTAATTCAATACATTTTTAGTTTCAATATTAGTATTTTCCTTGGTTAACCAAGAAGCTCCTACATGTTTGTAATTTTTATCTTTATAATATTTAGATGGCGCTTGAGGACAAATAATATAATTTTCTTTGGGAGATAAACTCTTAAAGTGTCGTACAAAAAAACGACTTAAGTATCCAATTCCATGAAATACTAACCATATGTTTTTAGTTGTAGAGGAGTAAGTATTTAGTGTGTCGTAAGTATTAGTGGTAGTATAAGTAGTAGACTTTTCCAAAAGTAGTTTTAAGTAAATATAGCGTCTTTTTAAATTTTAGGATTATTTTTAACTAGCCAATTAGTATTGTAGATTTACAATTCAAAACTTTATTGAATGACAGAAGCTGAAAAACAACAAAAATTAGACCAATGTAATGCCATTTGTAACAACACACTTATGGAAACTTTGGAAATTAGTTTTGTAGATATTGATGACAATTATGTAATTGCAAAGATGCCGGTAGGGCCTAAAGTTTTTCAACCAGATGGAGTGTTACATGGAGGAGCTATGGTTGCTTTAGCAGAATCGGTAGGTAGTTTAGCTTCATATATGTTTGTAGATTATACTAAATTTATAATTCGCGGTATAGAAATTAGTGCTAACCATGTAAAGTCTGTAAAAGAAGGTTTTGTATATGCTAAGGCACAGCCTCTTCATAAAGGGAGAACCACTCAATTATGGGACATTAAAATTACCGATGATAGTCAAAATTTAATTTCGGTAGTAAAACTTTCTACGATTTCACTTCCTAAAAAATAAATGATAACATCCCATTTTTTTTCAACCCTTAGTCAACACTGGAAAAAAGAATTACCTTTTGTAGTGTACAGAAAACCCAATACTAATACATTAACAGCGCAATTACAGAAAACGGTTGTGTTAGAAAAAGTAGATTATACTACTTCAGGATTTATATTTGCCCCTTTTGTAGTAGAAACTGATCCTGTGGTTTGGTTTTCTAAAGCAAATTCAGAAATTTTGACTGCTAATTTTGATGATTCTAAGGAAGTTGAATATCAAAAAAAATTTTCGAATGAAGGGCTTAGTCAAAATAAGGTAGCGGCTCAAAGTCATATAAAGATTATTAATAGTGCTTTAAAAGTTTTGAAAGATAAAGCGCTTCAAAAAGTAGTGTTATCTAGGGTAGAAGTTATTGAAAGAGAAAAAATAGATCCAATGGAGTACTTTAGACAATTATGTATTTCTTATCCTAATACTTTTTGTTATTGTTGGTATCATCCTAAAGTAGGAATGTGGCTAGGAGCTACCCCCGAAACTTTAATACAGTTAGAACAAACTAGCTTTAAAACAATGGCCTTAGCAGGTACGCAAACAGATCAAGGACAACCAGTAGTTGTTTGGGGGAATAAAGAACAAGAAGAACAGCGTTTTGTATTAGAAAGTATTATCTCGGAATTAAAACCTTTTACAAAAACAATAATAGCAGGGGAAACCAAAACACAAAAAGCAGGAAGTTTGTTACATCTAAAAACAGATATACAAGGCACATTACAATCTGCAGGAGAAATAAAAGCACTAATAAATGTGCTACATCCAACACCTGCCGTGTGTGGTTTACCAAAACAGCAAGCGCAGGAATTTATTTTAAAAAATGAGGGATATAACCGTAAGTATTATACAGGGTATTTAGGGCTTATTAATCCTTATGAAAAATCGGAACTGTTTGTAAATTTGCGTTGTATGGAACTTGAACAGTGTAAAATTAAGGTGTATATTGGAGGAGGTATTACAGAATTATCAAACCCAGAAGACGAGTGGAACGAGACTGTAAATAAATCGCAAATTATGAAACAAGTCTTATAAATTTAAATCAAAAAGTAGTGCAACCAGCATGTTGTTTGTATTATTGAAGTTGTATGAATCTAATCTCAAACATCCCCATTGTTCAACAAATAATTTCAACTTGTAAGTCTTTTAACTTACAACACATTATAATTTCGCCAGGATCAAGAAATGCTCCGTTGGCTCTTAGTTTTAGTAATGATTCTTTTTTTTCTTGTTATAGTATTGTAGACGAACGTTGTGCTGCTTTTTTTGCCTTAGGAATTGCCCAGCAAATAAAAAAGCCTGTAGCTGTAGTGTGTACATCTGGAAGTGCATTGTTAAATTATTATCCAGCAATTTCCGAAGCTTTTTATAGTGATATTCCTTTGGTAGTTCTAAGTGCCGATCGCCCTAAAGAGTTTATAGATATTGGCGATGGGCAAACTATTAGACAGGAAAACGTATTTGAAAACCATAGCTGCTATAATGCCAATTTAGTTAATGCAATAACCTATAGTAATAAGCTTTATAAGGAAAACGAGGTTTTGTTAACCGAAACTTTTAGAGTAGCTAATACAGAAAAAGGTCCCGTACATATTAATGTACCATTATATGAGCCTTTGTACGATACTGTTATTAAAAACATAGAAACTAAAAAAATAGATATATCAAGAACTTCTAATAAGAGTTTTAAGGTAGATAATTCTTTTAAAACACTATGGAATAATACTAAAAAGAAGTTAATATTAGTGGGAGTGTTACATCCTAATACTATAAATACTAAAATTATAGAAGAATTAGTATTAGACCCTTCTATATTGATATTTACAGAGACTACCTCAAATTTACATCACAAAAGAATTATTTCGAGCATAGATCAATTGATTGCAGAATTAGACCAGGAAGAATTAAAGAATCTACAGCCAGAATTAGTATTAACTTTTGGAGGACTAATTGTATCTAAAAAAATAAAATCGTTTCTAAGAGCATATCAACCTAAAACACATATCCATATTTCAGAAAAAAGAGCTAACAATACCTTTGGATGTTTGAATAACCATTACAAAGTTTCTCCAAACACTTTTTTCAAAACCCTATTGCAATCCAATATTACAGAGAGTACTTATCAATCTTATTGGTTAAATTATCAAGCAAAATTAAAAGAGGGGCATAAAAAATATTTAGCTACAATTCCTTATTCAGATCTTTTGGTCTATGACCAAATTATAAAAAAAATGCCAAAATCGCTGCATTTACAATTAAGTAATAGTTCTACAATTCGATATACCCAATTGTTTGATTTACACCAATCGGTTGAGGTTTTTTGCAATAGAGGTACTAGTGGTATAGATGGATCCACCAGTACGGCTATTGGAGCATCGTTGTTTCAGAAAAAGCCAAGTTTGTTAATAACTGGTGATCTTAGTTTTTTTTACGATAGTAATGCTTTATGGAATAATTATATTCCTGACAATTTTAAAATTATTGTAATAAATAATAGTGGAGGAGGGATTTTTAGAATTTTACCAGGGGATAAATCTGCTAATTATTTTGAAACGTATTTAGAAACCACTCACCAAATGAAAGCTAATTATTTAGCACGAATGTATAATTTTACTTACTTCTACGGAGAAGCTCATAATTTTGAAATTGAACTAAAGCGTTTTCTTGCTTGTAAAACTAGAAGTATTATGGAAATTCATACACCTAGACGGATAAATGACACAATTCTTCTAGAATATTTTAAAAAAATTAAGAATTAATTATGGTTTAGAATAGTTTTTTTGTTAATTAGTAAAAAGTTACATAATCACAAACAGCTTAACTAATTAGAAAATGAGTAAAAGAGACGATTTAATTGCGAAATACGCAGCAGACATTAAAGACAAAATAGGCGAAACACCAGATATGGATTTGCTAACTAAGGTTACTATTGGATGCGGACCATCTATTTATGGTAAGGATGCTTCAACAGTTTCTGCATCAAGCGATAAAGAGTTGGAAACCGTTAAAAATAACTTTTTAATTAAAAAATTAGGATTATCTGAAAGTGATAATTTAGATGGAGCCATTGAAGGAGTAATGACTAAATATGGAAAATCAAACAGGTCTAAATATAGAGCTGTAGTATATTATTTACTAACTAGACATTTTAAAAAAGAGTCTATTTATAATAAATAAATTAGTTCTTTTAAATACTAAAAAAGCCTTGTACTAACAAGGCTTTTTTTAATTTAGGAATTAAATATTGTTAAAATATAAGTTCTACACATCGTTATTTCGTTATTTAACAATATTTACTTTCATACATATATCTTTTTTAGGCCACTCACTTTTGTCAACTTCTACAGAGTTAATTTTTTTAGCTATATCCATTCCTTTTATTACTCTTCCAATTACGGTATGTTCTCCATCTAAATGGTTAGAACCTAAGGGGTTTACAATAATATAAAATTCGTAAGGG
The DNA here is from genome assembly GCA_938011245.1 of uncultured Aquimarina sp. GTDB lineage: Bacteria > Bacteroidota > Bacteroidia > Flavobacteriales > Flavobacteriaceae > Aquimarina. The sequence goes on from CALLUJ010000097.1 coordinate 30,359, forward strand.
CTAGATCTTTTATTAGGATTGTTTTTCCAAATACGAGCCATGGCAACAGCCCCATAGGTATGTTTATGATGTTTTTTGAATTCGGAAGGAAGTGTAAAATCTCCAATTCTTTTTTTTATTCTAGCCATTTTAAAGCTATCGCTATTTCCTCCTTGAATAACAAAATCTTTTGAAACTCTGTAAAAGCAAGTTTCATTTAAAAATCCACGTTTTATAATGTGAATAAAATTAGCTCTATGTATGGGAGTATCGTTATATAATTGAATATCAATATCCCCAAGATTAGTATTAATACGAATATATTGTTCTGGGTTATTTTTCCCATAGGCTTCATAAAAATTAGTAACAATTTTATTAGTAATTCTAGGGGTTCGTTTTAATTTACTTGTTGGTATATCTACTTTTTGAGTTGGTATAGTAGACTCTTTTTCTTCTAATTTAGGAGTGTTCTTAGGAACAGTTTTGGTATCTTGACATGAAGATAGTAGGGCACTAATACCTATAAAAATGTTAAGTACACGCATAAATGGAGTTTGATTTTTTTTTAAACAATCGTTCAAAAATAGAAAAAATAAAAGTGAAAGCAGCTCTAGCACATAAAGCATTCTCTCCAGAAGGTCGCCCTCAGTTTTCTACTACCTATAAAACCGAAAAGACTAGAAAAGCAGGAGTAATGGTTATTTTATCTCCTGTAAATGGAGAAGTGCATGTTACTTTTATTTTAAGAACAACATATAAAGGAGCCCATTCTGGTCAAATATCTTTTGCAGGAGGAAAAAGGGAAGAAGAAGACTCTAGTTTTTTAGATACAGCATATAGAGAAGTGGAAGAAGAAATAGGAATTTCTAAAAACCAATTAATTTATTGTAGAGATTTAACTTCTATATATATACCGCCTTCAGATTTTAGAGTATATCCCTTTTTGGCATATGCTACAGAACCTTTAGCGTATAAAATTCAAGAATTAGAAGTAGCAGAAGTAATCTCTATTCCATTAAAGACTTTATTATGTGAAAAAAATCAAAAGAGAATTCATGTAAAGGTAGAGAATAACAAGTTTATTATAGTGCCAGCCTTTATATATAATAATTATAAAATTTGGGGAGCTACAGCAATGATTTTGAATGAACTTATAGTAGTAATTTTAAAAAGTATGCACTAATTATTGGTATATTAGCACACTTATTTCAATTAACAATATTTGATGGGATTATTCAAGAAAAATCCATTTGGACATTACCTATTAATTAAAAAATGGCTTATCCGTATTTTAGGCCCTTTAACACATAGACGCTATCGAGGTTTTAACGAACTAGTAATCGAGGGTAGTGAGATTATTACAAAACTTCCAGAGAAGAATGTACTTTTTGTATCTAATCATCAAACCTATTTTGCAGATGTTGTAGCCATGTTTCATGTTTTTAATGCAAGTTTAAGTGGCAGAGTAGATTCTATAAAAAATGTAGGATACTTATGGCAACCTAAAATGAATTTGTATTACGTAGCAGCTAAAGAAACTATGCAATCGGGTCCTTTAGCTCGAATTTTTGCGTATGCAGGAGCTATTACCGTAGAGCGTACATGGCGAGCAGCAGGTCAAGATATTAATCGTCAAGTAAAAATGAGTGATATTACAAATATTGCTACTGCTTTAGACGATGGTTGGGTAATTACTTTTCCACAAGGAACAACCAAACCATTTAAGCCTATTAGAAAAGGTACGGCTCATATTATTAGAAAGTACAAACCAGTAGTTGTACCTATAGTTATTGATGGTTTTAGACGTTCTTTTGACAAAAAAGGATTAAGAATTAAGAAAAAAGGAATTTTGCAATCCTTTGTAATTAAAGAACCATTAGAAATTGACTACGAAAACGATAGTATTGATAAAATTGTAGAACAATTAGAGTTTGCTATAGAACAGCACCCTTCGTTTTTAAAAGTAATTCCGCAAAAAGAATTAGAAGCAGAAGAAGCTTTAAATAAACAACGTCAGTGGGAATATTAACTAACTAATATCTTATTTAAAAATAGTGAAGTATCTGTTTTTTCTTTTTATACTTATTTGTAATAACTTATTATCCCAACAGATAGCAGTATTACATTATAATGGAGGAGGCGATTGGTATAGTAACCCAACGGCATTACCTAATTTAATTTCGTTTTGTAATAAACAGTTAAAAACTAATATAAATAAGAAGGTAGCAGAGGTTACACCCGATAGTCCGGATATTTTTGACTATCCGTATGTACACGCTACAGGGCATGGTAACATTCTTTTTACCGAACCTGAAATTACTAATTTACGTACCTATTTAATAAGTGGAGGTTTCCTACATATCGATGATAATTATGGAATGAAAAAGTATGCTAAACGAGAAATTGAAAAACTCTTTCCTCAACAAGAATTAACAACTATAGGGTTGGATCATCTTATTTTTAAAAATAAATTCCCTTTTCCTAATGGATTACCTAAAATTCACGAGCACGATAATAAAGCACCTAAAGCAGAAGGCATTTTTATAAATAATCGTTTAGTTTTGTTGCTTACTTATGAAGCTGATTTAGGAGATGGTTGGGAAGATGCAGAAGTACATAACGATCCAGAACAGATTAGAGAAAAAGCACTTCAAATGGGAGCAAATATTATTAACTACGCATTTCTTAACTAATGCAATTGCAACATAGTAATACTAATTTTCCTTCTATACACACAGAAATTATACTATTATGCGATGGAGTAAATTCTCCTGCTAATATGGGAAGTCTATTACGAGTAGCAGACAGTTTTGGAGTACAAAAAGTTATTTTTGGAGGAGTTTTAGCTAATATAAAAAGCCCAAGATTAAGACGAACCGCTAGATCTACATATCAATGGGTTGTTATAGAGGATAATATAAAAACAATAGAAGCTTTAACTATTTACAAAGAGAAAGGTTTTTTTCCTGTAGCATTAGAAATAACTCAGGAAAGTATATCAATACAACAAAGCAATTTTTTACATTTGAAAAAGATACTGTTAGTAATAGGAGACGAAAGCACAGGAGTATCTAGTTTAGTATTAGAGAATTGTAATCAACACAATCATATTACGATGTTTGGAAAAAACTCAAGTATGAATGTTTCTCAGGCAGCTTCAATTGCGCTATATGAGATCACAAAACAAAAAATTAATGCAAGCTAAAGCAATAAGTAACGGAATTTTAAGAGCAATTAGTATTGTATTGGGTGTAATGCTGCTTATATACTTTTTGTATTTAATTAAATCTGTACTGTTGTATATTCTATTAGGAGCCATTATCTCACTAATTGGAAGACCACTAATGTTGTTTTTAACGAATAAGTTAAAAATGAAGTCGGGAATAGCTGTAAGTATCTGTCTATTTATATTTTTACTCTTTTTTGTGGGAATAATTAGTTTGTTTTTACCAGTTATAGCAGAGCAGTACCAAAATATTAGTCAGATTAATATTGAAAAATTAGAAGCAGACGTAGATCGATTAATTAATGAATCGGTAGCTTATTTTGGAATAAATCAATTAAACATTCGAGATTTAATAGAGAAAATAGATTTTATAAAATATTTAGACGTTAATACTTTGCCAAAGATATTAGGAAATATTTTTGGAAGCTTAGGAAGTATATTAATAGGGCTTTTTTCCGTTATATTTATTGCTTTTTTTGCCTTAAAAGACAGTAAATTATTAGAAAAAAGTTTATTAGCCTTTGCAAAGAAAGAAGATGAAAATAAATTCCAAAGAGCATTTACAAAAATAAAGCAATTATTATCTAGATATTTTGTGGGTCTACTAGCACAAGTATTTATACTTTTTATTTTGTATTCTATATTATTACTAGTACTAGGATTTAAAAATGCTATTGCCGTAGCTTTAATATGTGCTATTCTTAACTTAATACCTTATTTAGGTCCTTTAATTAGTTTTGTATTATTATTATCATTAGCAATAACAGACAATTTAAATATGTCTTTTTCTATAGTTATTTTGCCTAAAATAATAAAGATGGCGATAGGCTTTTTTGCGATACAAATGATTGATAATTTTTTTAACCAACCCTTTATATTTGGAAATAGTGTACGTTCCCATCCTTTAGAAATATTTTTAGCTATTTTAATTTTTGGACTTCTTTTTGGAATAGGAGGTTTAATTGCAGCAGTACCTTTGTATACAGCTATTAAAGTAGTTTCTAAAGAGTTTTTATCTGGATATAAAATAGTAAAGCACCTTACTAAAGAAATTTAATTTTTTTGAATTTAGCCCTTTTACAAAAAGAAGTACAAGAGTTTTTAGTTAGCCATATAACTGAAAAAGCCACTACTATAGCTTTAAAAAAGTCTCCTTTTAAAAATATAAGTTCTCAAGAATTAGCACAACAATTAGTAGGAAAACAAAAGGCTAAAAATAAATTACCAACGTGGTTTAAAAGTTTAGAAGTTTACTATCCACCAAGTCTAAATTTAGAACAGACCTCCTCAGAAAAAACTGCTAAATATAAAGCCTGTTTAATTTCGGGAGAAACAATAATTGATTGTACAGGCGGCTTTGGTATAGACTGCGTAGCTTTTTCAAAAACAGTAAAGAAAGTAATTCATTGTGAATTGAATACTACTTTGCAATCTATTGCAGCACATAACTTTAAAGCTTTAAAAGCAACCAATATTCATTCTATAAATAACGACGGAATTAAATATGCATTATTGCAAGAGCAGATAGATTGTATTTATATAGATCCATCCCGAAGAAACGATAGTAAAGGCAAAGTCTTTTTTTTAGAAGATTGTACACCTAATGTCCCTTTAGTTGTAGATCAGTTATTGGAAGTTGCTAATACTATTTTAATAAAAACAGCTCCTATTTTAGATATCTCGGTAGGTATAGAAGCTTTACAATATGTAAAAGAAATTCATGTAATTGCAGTACATAATGAAGTGAAAGAATTACTGTGGATATTAACTAAAGAAGAAACGATAAACCCTAAAATAAAAGCAGTTACGATATTTAATAAAATAACGAATACCGTTAGTGCAACTTTAGGAGTAGAGGAACAGGCAGTAGCTCGTTTTACTCCACCTAAAAGATATTTATACGAACCCTATGCTTCGGTAATGAAGTTGGGAGTTTTTAATTGGATAGCTCAACAATTTAAAGTTTGCAAACTTCATTCGCAAACACATTTATATACTTCTGAAGAATTGTTAGATTTTCCAGGAAGACGTTTTAAAATTAAAGCAGTGTATCCATTTAATAAATCTGGAATGCGTCCTTTAATTAAAACGAAAACTAATGTAGTAACTCGAAATTTTAAAATGAGTGTTGCCGATCTTCGAAAAAAGTATAAACTACAAGAAGGTTTGGATCGATATTTATTTTTTGTAACAGATTGTAATGAAAAATCTATAGTAATTGATTGTCTAAAAAATTCTAATTAACAACCATTAATGACTAAGATTTTTTGCTTAAAAAATAGAGTCCCAATATGGGACCAATACTTAAAATAAGAAAAGGAAAGAAAGTATTTAGTTGTAGATGAAAATAATTCATTATCTGTATGCTTATAATAGTTAGCGAAAAACCAATACAATTTACAAAAGTAATAGCTGTTCCTTTATATTTTATAGGAGCAGATTGAGCGACTAAAGTAGAAAGCTGCGGAGAGTCGGAAATGACAAACAGGCCCCATACAATCATAAAAATTATAAAGGGAAGTATAGAAAACTGGAGACTTATAGGGAATAATAAAATACAGCATAAAGAAACTTTTAAACTAATTTTGGCAACCCATTTGCTTGAAAACAGTTGTGCTAAATACCCTCCTAAAATACAAGAAAAAAAACCACTTACTATTATTATAAATGAATAAAGATTTATATTAAGCGAAGTGTGGTTAATTTGGTTATATGTTGTAATTAGTAGAGGGATAAATGCCCAAAAAGTATATAATTCCCACATATGCCCAAAATAACCAAAGCTAGCTTTCCTGAAAGATTTGGAAGAAAAGAGTTGTGTTATAATTTGAGGTTGAAAATGACTACCTTGTTTACTATAGGGGCCTTTGGGTACACCCAGACCAATTAATACAGATCCCAAAAGAGAAAGAGCTGTAGTAAATAAAATTACAAATTGAAGATTGTTTTTTAAAGCAATAAAACTAAAAAAATGAGGAATAGCAGTACCTAAAACTAGAGTTCCTACTAAAAAACCTAATGCTCTACCTAATCCGTTTTCAAAATAATCCGATGCTATTTTGATACCTATTGGGTAAATTCCAGCTAAACATATTCCTGTAATAAAGCGTAAAGTAGCAATACTCCAATAGTTGTTTTCGGGATACAACAATCCTAAATTACTTATGGCAGAGAAGATAGCACAAAACATAAATATTTTAGAAGCCTTAAAACGGTCTGCAATACTAAAAAAAGCAAAAATTAAAGTCCCTATAATAAAACCGAATTGAATAATTCCAGTAAAAAAACCAACACTATTAGGGTTAATGCTAAAGGTTGTTGCTAATTCTGTTATTACTGCATTTACAGCAAACCATACTGAAGTACAAGAAAATTGAGCAAAAACAATTAGAAATAAAATTTTCTTTTGTTGTAAAGACATATTAATACTTATAAATTCACTTTTACATTGTATAAATTAAGCAATTCCATATGCTCTTCAATCTTAAAAGATTCAGATTTAAATTGGCTACGCCTTTCTTTACCTTGTTGTTGCCTGTGAGCACTTCTTACAAATCTACGAATGTCTTCTTTTGTATTTAAAAGCAAACCAGGTACAGGAACGGTATTGCCATCATCATTTTTAGCGACCATGGTAAAAAATGAAGAATTACAATGCTTTATTTGTCCAGTTTTAATGTTTTCTGCTTCTACCCGAATTCCGACAACCATAGAACTTCTTCCAACAAAATTTACGGAAGCCTTCATAGTTACCAATTCTCCAACCTCTATAGGTTGTAAAAAATTCACTTTATCTACACTAGCGGTTACCGCATAATAACCAGAATATTTTGCAGCACAAGCAAAAGCAATTTGATCCATTAACGATAAAATATAGCCTCCATGTATTTTACCACTAAAATTTGAATGAGAAGGAAGCATAAGTTCAGATATGGTAATATGAGATTCTGAACTGTGTTTAAAAATAGACATATTATAATTTAAGAATTTAATTTTTTAAAATACTAACCAAACTAAATCTAATAATTGAAGTAGTTAAGTGCTCTCAAAATTAAGTTAAAATAGATAGGAATTTTAACTTTTGTGTCGGTTAGTTTTTATAAACTTTACAGTAAATTAGGTATATGAAATGGCAAGGTGTTAATATTGAGGAGAAATTAAATAAAAACAAGGTTGTTTTTCCTAAGGAATTACTATTAAAACAATTAGACGATATTTGGGAAAAAGAGCATCAAAGGGAAGTGACCTTACTTAAAAGGTTAAAGCAAAAGCCATCTAATAATTATCCTAATAACCATTTTAAATCAGAATTAATTAATGCAAATGCTATCTATCATATTAATGATATTAAAAAAATCTGTATCGATTATCGATTACGTTTTTTGAGTACGCATTATTTTAAAGGCGATATCCCTTGGGAAGCTATTTCAAAAATTAAAGATTTAGAAAAAAAACACGAATCGGCTTTTTATAATTTTAAAATTATAGCACCGTCAAAATTATTTAGATTAAAAAATTTTGATGATCCTCTTTTATTTATTCCCATTGGTAACGGTTATTATCATTTTGTTCATAAATGGGGTAAAGATTTACATCCACTTAGAAAAACATGGGCTTGGTTTTTTAAAAGTTTAGAAAATTTGGTAATACTATGTTTATTAGTAAGTATGTTATTTACAGCTATTATTCCGCAGGGATTATTTACCAATAAACCATTAACGATTACTATTTATTTTTTTGAATATCTATTCATGTTTAAATCAGTAATAGCGGTAGTTCTTTTTTACGGATTTTCAAAAGGAAAAAATTTTAATACAGAGATATGGAATAGTGAGTATTTAAATTAATAGAATTTTTTGTCTTTATAATTTTTTCCTATAATTATATCGATGAAGTGATTTCAAATTACAATAAGAAAGATGTTCATATTCATTCATTGAATTTCCATAATTTTATATTTGAATTTCTTCTTCAAAATATAAATAAGAAGTTTTATTTTCTTGAACTATTTAAACTTCTTATTCGTAAAAAAGGGTTGTCGATATTAGGATTACAACACATAAAATATTTAAAATAAGTCCATTATGTACACATTAATGGATAAATATACGATAAAAATGGAAGTAATTCTATGTATCCCAAAAGCAAAACGAGAATTTCCATCAACGGTTCCTTTGGTTGAAATTGTCAATGCGATTCTTTACAAATTTAAGACAGGTGTTCAAACCGCTTTTGAGATTGTTCAGGTCATCGGCAATGGTGTTTCTTCTAAAACCAGAGTTAATCTATCGTTAGATTCTTTAACTGCTGTAATCTTAAAATATTCTAAAATCCCGTCGGGTAAAAAGTAAGCAAGGAGTTCTTTGGTATCCAATCTATTTTTTTAGGAAAACTCCCAAATTTATGTTCTCTCCACAAGTTTTTGGGTTAATCCAAAACTAGTAAGCTTATCTCCTGTTTTGAACTGCTTTAAAAAATCGTCGCTTAAGAAATTTTCTTTTTTCATAAGTGCATAAAATTTAAAATTAATCAAAAAAATATCGAGAGTCATGACCCTCGATATTTTAAATTTTACACACTTGGTGAGATACTACCAGAAAAGACTCCCGAAAATTTCCTGTTTTTTATAACTATAAATGTCTAATTACACTATTTTTATAATCGATAAAGGATTAAATCTCATTTATGGTATTTGTATATAATTACTAATTTTAAAATCGTTTCTTTTATTGTTTCTATTTCTTTCTAAATTTGTTTAGAATTTCTTTCATATGCTCTCCAGCAGCTTCTCTACCACCTAAACCGTAAGACAGTGCAATAGTAACAGCTATAGCACCTAGGATTAATCCAAAAGCTAATTCAATAATACTATTAGCAATCCCCATAGTACGTAAAGAAATTGCTAAAAATAAAGCTATAATAGCACCTTTAACAATAGATGCAATAAATGCATTATTATCGGTTTTAGAGAGCATATTTGAAACGAAGTTGGCTATAAAATTACCAATTATTAAAATAACTAATCCAAATAATATCTGACCAGTTAAGTCCAATACAGATCTTAAAATTTCATTTAATTGATCTAATTCTAGTATTTCGATACCACTTAAAATTCCAAAGTAAGTAATAAAGAAATAAGCTAAACCACTTAATATTCCTGTTAAAGATTGGTTTTTCCCTATAATAACATCTAATTGCATTTTTTCTGATAAAGTATCTAATCCAACATTTTTAAGAAGATCTTTTAAAAAGTCAGTTAAGTATTTTCCTCCAATAACAAATAAAGAAATAATGATTCCTGCGGCTAATATTTTTGGTAAAAATCCAAGGACACTGCTTAATATATGATTTGCTGGATTACTTATAGCTTCGATGTTTAAAGTATCTAGTGCCTGAATAATAAAAATGATAAAAATAATTCCAAAAACTACCTTTTGAATTATGCTAATTACTTTAGAGGTATCCATTATGTTTAACTTTTCAGCAAAAGAATTTACTATAGATGACCCCATTCCAATAAGGTTTGAAACCACTTTTGCTAGCAGATATCCAATAAAAGCAATAATTCCAGCACCTACAATATTAGGTACATAACTTAAAAATTCGTCTAATAAATTTTTAATAGGATCTAATACACTTTCCATTCCTAGAGTGCTTAGAACAAGCATTACAACAAATAGCATTACTAGAAAGTACACGAAACTAGCAATGTAATGCTCTATTTTCATTTCCCCTGCCTTATCTCCAAAAATTTTATTGTCTAATTTAGTTTTCTTACAAATTTTGAAAACAATTTTTTTAATAATTTTAGCTACGATGCTACCAATAATTAAAATAGCTAGAGCAGCTAGTAAAATTGATATTTTTCCATCTAGCCCTAATAGTAAGAATGTTTCTTTAATTGATGATGTAATTTTTTCCATTTTATCTAATTAACTGATTTATAATTAGATAAATATCCGATTTAATTTTTTATTAAAAGAAGAATAAAAAACTTTGTAATGGATTTTTCTGTAAAGGGATGTTAATTGGGATAAAAGGATTATTCAAAAAAGCACCAATCTATTAAAAAGGTGCTTTTAAATTGTATTTTATGTAAAAAATGTACTTATCTATGTATAGTTTGCTTACGGTCTGGCCCTACAGAAACAATAGTAATAGGAGTTTCCAATTCTTTCTCTAGGAAAGTGATATATTCATTTAATTCGGAAGGGAATTGAGATTTATCAGTCATCTTTGTTAAATCTTCAGACCATCCTTTAACTTCTGTATAAACAGGCTCTACATTTTCTGGATCGATATTATAAGGAAAGTGTTTAATAATTTCACCTTTATATTTATAAGCGGTACATATTTTTAATTTTCTAAATCCGCTTAAAACATCTCCTTTCATCATCATTAATTGAGTTACACCATTTACTTGAACGGCGTATTTTAGAGCAACTAAATCCAACCAACCACATCTACGAGCGCGTCCTGTCGTAGAACCAAATTCGTGACCTACTTTTGCCATAGTAGCACCATCTTCATCAAAAAGTTCTGTAGGAAATGGACCACTACCTACACGGGTGGTGTAAGCTTTAAAAATTCCAAATACTTCTTTAATTTTATTAGGTGCAATACCTAAACCTGTACATGCGCCTGCAGCAGTAGTATTGGAAGAAGTTACAAAAGGGTAGGTTCCAAAATCTACATCTAATAAAGATCCTTGAGCTCCTTCGGCAAGGATTGATTTTCCTTGGCGTTGTGCTTCAAAAATATATTCTTCACTATCTATAAAAGTCAACTTTTTTAAAATCTCTATGGCTTCGAAAAAGTCTTCTTCTAATGCTTTAAGATCATATTCCAGTTCTACTCCATGAAACTCAATCATGGCTTCATGTTTGTTAGCTAAATTACGATAGCGTTCCTTCCAATCGTTTAATTCTAAATCTCCAACACGTAAACCATTACGACCTGTTTTATCCATATAAGTTGGTCCTATTCCTTTAAGAGTGGAACCAATTTTGGCTTTCCCTTTTGCTGTTTCACTGGCAGCATCTAACAAACGATGCGTAGGTAAAATTAGGTGTGCTTTCCTTGAAATAAGTAATTTTGATATATAATCAAGATTAAATTTATCCAAATTTTTTAATTCTCTAACTAATATAACAGGGTCAATAACAACTCCATTACCTACCAAATTAATAGCTGTTTTGTGGAAAATTCCACTAGGAATGGTATGTAGAACATGTTTATGACCGTCAAATTCTAACGTATGTCCAGCATTTGGACCACCTTGAAAACGCGCTATAATGTCGTAATCGTTGGTTAATACATCTACAATTTTACCTTTTCCTTCGTCTCCCCATTGAAGACCTAATAGCAAGTTTACCGCCATTCTAATTTTAGTTATTATTGTTGTTTTTTGTGCCGTAAAAATATAACGAATGATTTGTTATAGTAACGTCAAAAATTTCTTCGATTGTTTTTTTAATTTGTTGAATTCGTGGATCACAAAATTCTAATACTTCCCCACTTTCTGTAAGTATTAAATGATCGTGTTGTCTATCAAAATAAGATTTTTCGTATTGTGCTAAATTTTGACCAAATTGATGTTTACGCACCAATTTACAATCCATTAATAACTCAATAGTATTGTAGAGAGTAGCGCGACTTACTCGATAATTTTTGTTTTTCATTTTAATATATAGAGACTCGATATCGAAATGCTCGTCGTTCTCATAAATTTCTTGAAGTATAGCGTAACGCTCTGGAGTTTTACGATGTTTATGTTCTTCCAAAAATTTAGTAAAAACTTGTTTTACAATTTCCTGTGCGTCCTGTGTATTATTTTCAGTATCCATTTAAAAACAAAAAGACAAAGTTAATTTATTTTTTTGGTTTAAAAAGCTATTGGAGTTTAAAGTTTGCGTGCCTATCATGAATACTTATTAATTAAAATTTAAAGTATTTTATAGACGAAAAATAGGATGTAATTTAGAATTTTTAATGCTGATTCAAGATATAAAATGTTATTCTCTATATATTTTATCGATTCCTTTAATTTCGTTTAAGCGTTGAATAATAGCGGTTAATAAACGTTTGTTCTTAACTCCAACGGTAATTTTTCCTTCAAAAATGCCTCCATTGCTGTTAAAAGAGATACTATGAATATTTACATTCATATGGTTAGAAATTACTTGGGTTACTTGATTTACTAACCCCATATTATCAATTCCTGTAAGTTTCAAATCTGTCTTAAATTCTTGTTGACTACTGTCTATCCATTTCGCTTGCATTACACGATAAGCATAGTTACTTTGTAATTGTACCGCATTGGGACAATTGTGTTTATGAACTTTAATGCCATCGTTAATTGTTAAAAAGCCAAAAACAAGATCTCCAGGAATAGGATTACAACATTTAGCAAATTTATAGTTTAATTTGTCTTCGTCTTTTCCAAAAACAATAAGATCATATTTGTTAGTTATTTCTTCATTAAGTACTTCTGGGCTATCAGAGCTTTTGCGAATTGTATTTTTAAAGAAGTTGATAAAAGTGTTATTTCGTGAATTTGCAAAATCTTTAATTATTTTGTTGTCTATAGTTCCTATGCCAACTCGATAAAATAAATCGTGACTTGTTTTTAATTTACAGTATTTTACTAGTTGATTTATTGTCCTTTCATTTAAACTAATACGTTGCGATTTTAATTTTCGACGTAAAATATCTTTTCCTTCTGTGGCTATTTGTTTACGCTCCTCATTTAAAGAGGATTTAATTTTAGTACGAGCACGACCTGTGGTTACGTAGTTAAGCCATTGTTGAGTTGGTTTTGAATGTTTAGAAGTAATTATTTCTACTTGATCGCCACTTTTTAGAACATGGCTTAAAGGCACAAGCCTCCCATTTACTCTTACCCCTCTTGTTCTTAAACCAATATCGGTATGAATACTAAAACTAAAATCGAGTGCCGTTCCTCCTTTGGGTAGGGATTTTAGTTCTCCTTTAGGTGTAAATACAAAAATTTCTTTTGCGTAAAGATTCATTTTGAATTCTTCAACAAAATCTACAGCATTAGTCTCTTCGTTTATTAAGGCTTCTTGTAACTTATCTAGCCAACCTTCTAGGTTTTGATCTTCTTTTTCACCGTTATTTTTGTATTTGTAATGAGCAGCATAGCCTTTTTCCGCAATTTCATGCATACGCTCGCTTCTTATCTGTACTTCTATCCATCTATTTTCAGGCCCCATTACAGTTGTATGTAAAGATTCGTATCCATTGGATTTTGGATTTGAAATCCAATCCCTCATTCTTACAGGATTGGCTCTAAAAAAATCGGTTACAATACTGTAAATTTTCCAAGCAATAAATTTTTCATTTGCTATATCCGATTTGTAAATAACACGAATAGCAAACTTATCATAAACTTCTTCAAAACTTACTTGTTGATTTACCATCTTTCTTCGGATGGAGTATATGGATTTAGATCTTCCTTTAATCGTAAAATGTAATCCTACTTTTTCTAACCCGTTATGAATAATAGATGAAAAATTTTTAATGTATTCGTCTTGCTCTTCTTTACTATCTGTTATTTTTTGTTGAATATCATTAAATACTTCTGGTTCGGTATATTTTAAGCCTAAATCTTCTAGTTGACTTTTTATATTGTATAACCCAATACGATGGGCTAGGGGAGCATATATGTACAAGGTTTCGGAAGCAATTTTTACCTGTTTATCAGACCTCATAGAGTCCATTGTTTGCATATTATGTAAACGATCGGCAATTTTTATGATAATAACCCTTACATCATCATTTAGGGTTAGTAACATTTTTCGGTAGTTTTCTGCCTGTAGAGATATTGGTTTTTCTTTATCTTTATCTAATAAAGAAATTTTAGTAAGTCCATCCACTATTCTAGTTACAACTTCTCCAAAAAGTTGTTCTAAATCGGTTAAAGTATATTCTGTGTCTTCTACTACGTCGTGAAGAAGTGCTGCAGCTATTGAGGTAGCGTCTAACCCTATTTCGCTTGCTACAATTTTAGCTACTGCTATAGGGTGAAAAATATAAGCTTCGCCACTTTTTCTACGTTGTTCTTTGTGTGCGTCAACAGCTGTATCAAACGCTTTGCGAATTAATTTTTTATCTTCATCACCTAGAGAACGATAACTAATTCGTAATAATTCTTTATATTCTTGTGCTATTAGTTTGTTTTCTTCTTCAATAAAAGCTTCCGTCATATCAAATAAATATACAATTTTTATGCTACTACAATCTATAAACTATAAATTCATATAGTTACTTATTAAGATAACAATATTTATTAAGATTGAAATGCTGATTAAATATTATTTTTTGAACTATCATTAGTCACTAGCATCCGAAAGGCTAGAATAGAAAAAGCCTAAGAATCTCGTATTTTAATTTTGCGAACAAAAAATACAATTAAAGGGGCTCTTCAAGCGAACTAAAAATACGAACAAACCACTAATCCGATGTAATTCGGTCAATTAAGAAGTCTAAACAATTAGAGCAAAATCACAAACCATAATAAACTTCTAACAGGACTTATTTTCCATAAAAAACTAAAGAAAATACTTGTTTATAGTAGTTAACAGTTTAATTCATATCAATTGTGAAAACTTTCGGACGGCAGTGTTTTAAACTATCAAATTTATCTTTTTAAAATATTTTTTTTGTAAAACGTTATTTTTATTTTTTTTGGTTATTTATGTGGTTAAAATAATTAAATATTAGTATAAATGTGTATTATTCAATAATATATTTAAAAAAATAAGATATATTTATTGTGAAATAAATTTTTTTGATTTTCTTTGCTGAAAGAGCTTAGTATTTGTATCCTGAATCGATTAAAACTATGATTAAAAAAGTTATTTTTTTCTGTTTCTGTTTCTGTTTATCAATAACGATAAAGGCTCAAAACTTTAATGAATCTATCGGTAAAAAGATGATTCAACTAAATAAGCTAATTAAACAAGCTAATAAAAAAGATATTTATACAGAAAAAGAGCAAATGACGCTTCGTACTGCTGAAATATACCTTGAGTACGCAAAGTGGAACGAAAAAAATATAGCTTGGAATACTGAAAGTTTTGAATTAATTAAATCTTTTAAAGGTAAGGCTAAAACCATGGCTCAAGACTTACCAAATTTTGAACGAAGAGAAGTAAATAACATTTTACAAAATGCTATAGATGAAATTACAAAAGTAATTAATGGCAAATACATTCGAAAAAAGGAACAAGAGGCAAACTGGTCTTATGCTAAATTAAAAGGAAATAAAATTGAACAAAACAACCGCTTTGTATTTTTATTAGAACATTTTTGGAAACCTAGCAATAACTATTTACGGTTCTTTGGAATGGCTGATGGGACATATATTTCCCCTAACCATCTAACAAATGAAAAAAGAGATGTACAAACCTACATAAATAACAGATTAGCAGAAAAACCAGATGGAAATCTAGGATTTGTATTCGTAGATAGCGACCATATACCACAATGGGCAAAGGAAAAATATAATAAATTCGATAAAGATGCAGGTCAATTTGGAAAGTACGATATAGACTATCAAAGTACTAAAGAATTATATAAGCTATATGCTCTTCCTTATATAAAGGGTGAAAACTATACTAAGCTAGGGTATATGATGTTTAACGAGCCTAGTTTCTTTACGGAAAACAGCGTGTGGAATTCGAGAGAAGTTTCTAAATATACTATCCAAAACTTTAAAGAGTGGGGTGTTATTGTAGTTTACAAAACAAATGTTGTTACTAAAAATGAGTTAAACCAGCTACAGCAATTCTTAAACCAAGGGGAAGCTATTGTAATAGACGAATCTAGTTTAAAGTTTGA
Source organism: uncultured Aquimarina sp. (assembly GCA_938011245.1). Classification (GTDB taxonomy): domain Bacteria; phylum Bacteroidota; class Bacteroidia; order Flavobacteriales; family Flavobacteriaceae; genus Aquimarina. Next base: position 46,428 of record CALLUJ010000097.1, read on the forward strand.
TGAGTATGGTGTTCCTTATAAAAAATTAAATTTAGGAAAAGGCAAAATAGTTATTGCAAATACACTTTCTAAAGTTAGAAAAGAGGCTTTAAAGCTTTTAGAATTGAAGAATTATTTACCTGATATTTATATTTCTGAAGAAAACGGTAATAATTATAAAACGTGTATTTGGAAATCTATTAAAAATACAAAAGAGAATTACATACTTACAGCTATAAATCTAGATAAAACAAATGCTAAAATTAACATAACGCATAAAAAGGAAGGTATATCCTTAACTAGTACTAATTTATTAACAGGTACGTTATCCGAGAATATACGAGAGTTATAACCTTTTGGAATACTACTTGTCGAAGTGAATCTAAATAATATTAAAAAATGTATTTAAAATACCCTAAATTAACTATAGTGTTCTTAATGCTTGGACTTTTTAGTTTTAGTCAAAAAAAACGAAAAAAAACGAAACCTCTAAACCTTATATTTATTTCTGTTGATGACATGAATAATTGGATAGGAAAATGGAAAGGCATTGCAGATACACCCAATATAGATAAATTAGCAGAAGAAGGAATTGCTTTTAAAAGTGCACATTGTACAGCTCCTTCTTGTAATCCATCTAGAGCATCGTTACTTACAGGGCAGCGTCCAGAGACTACAGGTATTTATTCAAATAACGGTAATTTCAGAGAAAAGAAAGGTGGAAAAAAAAGAGTTACGCTTCCTCAATTTTTACGATCTAAAGGATATAAAGCAATTGCTGCGGGTAAATTATTTCATGCACCTAGAGGAAATGGAAAAGAACCTAATAGCAAATCCGATCCAAAATCATGGGATTATCAATTAAAAACAGCTGTAGGGACACCTCGAAATGATAGTTATTATGACGAAAACAGACAAGCTAAATGGTTAAAAGGAGAAACAGAATTTGAAGGTTTAGAAATTGATGAATATTTAAGAGAATCAGGAATATGGGGTCCTATACAACAAACTAAAGAACAATGTGGAGATTGGCAAACAGCACAATTTGGTGTTGATTTTCTTAAAAAAAATCATGACAAACCATTCTTTCTAGCACTAGGAATCTTTAGACCTCACGCACCTTTAATAGCACCTAAAGAATATTTTGATAAATACCCTTTAGAAGATATTAAGTTGCCTAATATTCCTTTGGATGATATGAATGATATTCCAGAAAGAGCTCGAATTAATTTTTCGTCAGGATTTGCTAAGAAGGTAAAGAGTGACACTTTACAATGGAAAAAGGCTGTTCAAGCTTATTTAGCTTGCACTTCTTTTGCGGATGATTGTGTAGGGGAAATATTAAGAGGTGTAGAAAGTAGTAAATACAAAGACAATACAGTAATTGTTTTTTGGAGTGATCATGGATGGCAATTGGGACATAAAGATAGATGGGAAAAACAAGCTCTATGGTATCAAGCAACTCACGCACCATTAATTATTCGTACGCCAGATCAAAAACATAATAAACCTATAAGCGACCACGTATCTCTTTTAGATATTTTTCCAACGGTAACAGATTTATTAAATCTTAAAACGCCAAAGTTTGTAGAAGGTAATAGTTTGTTTCCATTATTAGAAGACCCAAAGGCTAAGTGGGAACATAAAGCAGTAGTTAGTCAATTTCGAAATTATAGTGTATTATGGAAAGATTGGAATTATATTAAATATAAACATGGAGAAGAATTATATAATTTAAAAGAAGATCCTAACGAATGGCATAACCTTGCTGGCAATCCTAAAAATAAAGAAATTATTAATGAATTGAGGAAAGCAATACCTAAAATTGAATAAAGCAATAAAAACCCACATTAAGTTTAACCGTTGTTGGGAACAGTTACGATATGTTTTGTTTTATTTATTTCTCCAATTTTGTTAAACAAGCCTAATTCAATTCCTTTTTTCAAGTCTCTTGTTGCTGTGGAAGAAGAAATACTTTTAAAAGTATTCATATAATCCTTTCGCGTAAATTCATTAAAACCTAGTGAACTAAAATATGTATTATACAAATATATGGGTTGACCTTTTTTGTTTAGACCGTTAAAAAACATTATAATCTGTTCTATTATTAAAACGTAAGTTCAAGTAAATTTACATTATTTTTCCCGTAGGATTTGTACTTGGTATTCGGATTAATGTGTACTTCAGTAGGTTTTCTCAAATCCAGGCTAAAACGAGTTCTAAGATTGTTATAAATATAGATTGCATTCTCAGTTATTTTCTAAGCTATTTGTGTGTTTTGAAGTAGTTTTAATTAAATTTAGGAATAATTAAAAAGTTTATTAAATTAGCGGTCTATTTTGGTAAACATCTAACTATTAAGGTGTTTACGTACACTACGAAGTAATAAAATTAAAAATGAGTTTTAAATCCGAACTTTTCCTGTTTAATAAAAAATATAATGTTTTAAATTTTAATGTTAACTTAGAACAACCAGACGACGCAACAGGGCTTCCTAATGCTAGGGTTGTAGGAGGTAAGATAAATTTCACGATAGAGGAACAGCGCAATATTTCTGATTTTCTTCAAGTGGCTTTCTCTAATAATCAAACCATAAATGGATATATTAGAGCTTATAGACGAGATGGTCTTCAAAAGTTTTTTGATTACGCATTTTCTGAATACGCCTAACTAAAAAAGCAAAATTGTTGATACCCATATCTATGGATAGATAGACATAAATCTACAGGAGAAAACTTTAAAGATAAGTTAGATGAAGACGGCTATTTATTAGAAAAATATAAAGAAATAATTGAAAACTATGAAGCTAAATAAATCGAACCTATTTATACTAATTAGGATAATCTACTTATTTATTTAGTCCAATATTTTTACTTGTAAAAATATTCTTAAAAAAACTTTTAAAATTAATACCTCAATACTTCATTTAAAAAATTAAAATGATAACTCGTATCGTTTCCACTATAAGATGCTATACGCCTTATTTCTTTTCCTTTGCTGTCAAAACCTATTAACAAGGGGAAAGTTTTTTCTGGATTATACTTTTTAGATAGTTTTTGATTCTTAATTCGTTGCTCTGGAGTAATTATATCTTCTCTAAATGGCAAGTCTACTTTTATTAACACTATGTTTTTTGATTTTTCTATAAAAGATTCATCTTCAAAAAAATCTTTTTTTAAGCGTTTACATGGAGAGCACCAATCACTACCTGTAAGGTACATTATTATAGGTTTATTAGAAATTTTAGCTTCTTTTTTTGCTTCTTCAAAATCAGTTTTCCAAGCTAAGTTATCTTGAGCTAATAACATTGAAGATAGCATTAGAAAAACAACACAAAATATTTTTTTCATGTATTCAATAATTTATCTTTTAATTAAAAGTTTTATTTTTAGTAGTCTATTCTCAAAGTTCTTGCCAAAGTATGGGAAATTTATGATATAAATTCTACTATATTTTTAATTGGATGTCTCACTTTTTTATAATTAGCAGATTGATCTTCTTTATCTCTGATACCAATAGGCAATAATAATACCGAAGTTAAATTTTCTTTCTCTAGAGAAATAAGAGTATCTATTTGATTAGGAATAAAACCTTCCATTGGACAAGAGTCTATTTGTTCTACAGCACAAACGGTTAACATATTACCTAGAGCAATGTAAGCTTGTTTTACCGACCAAATAAAAATTTGCTCTGGACTTTGTTTCGAAAAGCGATCAATTAATATTTGATTATATTTATCTATATCTTCTAAATCTTTTTTTCTTACAGATTTTACAATTTCAAAATAACTATTAATAAAATTGGCATCAATATTTTTTTCAACACAAAAGACTAATACATGAGAGGCTGTAGCTACTTGTTCTTGGTCAAAAGAAGCTCTACTCATTTTTTCTTGAAGAGCTTTGTTTTTAATAATTTTTAATTTAATAGGCTGTAAGCCATAGGAGGTGGCTGTAAGGTTAAAGGCTTTAGCTAAGCGATTTATAACATCATCGAATAATATAATGGATTCGTCAAATTTTTTAGTAGCGTAGCGCCACTCTAAACTATCTATAATATTCATTTAATAGAGTTTTCTCAAAGGTACGTTTCGAAAAAATAAAATCAAACTACCTTAACGTTCTCTTAATTTTTATTTTAAAAATAGCAAAAATTAAAGTCATAATAGGACTAATCCAATTAAAAATAGCAAAAATAGCATAGCTACCAACATCAACCCCTAACGTTTGTGCATGATAAGCTCCACATGTATTCCAAGGAATTAGTGCAGAGGTAACGGTTCCAGAATCTTCTAATGTTCTACTTAAGTTTTCTGGGGCTAATTTTTTATCTTTAAAAGGTTTCTTAAATACTTTAGCAGGTACTACAACGGCTAAATATTGATCGCTTGCAGCTATATTGGTAAGCAAAGTAACCCCTGCCGTACTCGCAATTAATCCTATAATTGAATTTGTTGTTTTTACAATTACTTGGCTTATCCGTTCTAGAGCACCTAATGCTTGTAAACAACCACTTAATACCATTGAACAAATTATAAGCCAAACCGTACCTAACATTCCATACATTCCACCACTACTAAATAAATCTGTTAATAATGGATTTTCTGTAACAATTTGTACTTTTTCGGTTAAAGACATAAGGGTACCTTTATATAATGCAATAAAAGAAACACTATCTAAACCGCTAATTTGTAAAACTACTTCGGGTTGAAAAAAGCAAGCAAAAACGCCACCTAATAAGGCACCTATAAAAAGGCTAATTAACGATGGTACTTTTTTTATAATAAGTATTATTACGGTTAGAGGTACCAAAAGTAACCATAAAGAAATATTAAAAGTTTCAGTTATATTGTTTAATAAAGAAGTATTATCTACAATATTTGTTACAGAAAATGAAAAACCTGCAATTCCAAAGAAAAGTAACGTAATTACTATAGAAGGTATAGTAGTCCATAACATGTATCGTATGTGCACAAACAAGTCCACTCCAGATAAGCTAGAAGCTAAATTGGTTGTATCTGAAAGAGGGGAGAGTTTGTCTCCAAAATAGGCTCCTGAAAGTATTGCACCTGCTGCCATGCCTAAAGAAACATCTAAACTTTTAGCTATTCCTATTAAAGCAATTCCTACAGTAGCACTAGTGGTCCAAGAACTTCCTGTGGCAATAGAAACAATTATTGAAATAATAACACAAGCTATTAAAAAAATTTGTGCATTTAATAATTCTAAACCATAATATACCATTGTAGGAATAATTCCACTAGCTAACCAAGTACCAGATAGAGCCCCTACCATTAATAGAATTAATAATGCTTCGGTTACTTTACTAAGTTGCTCTTTAATTGCTTCCGTTATTGTTGAAAAAGAAACACCTTCAGTAAATGCTATACCTACTGTTATTGCAGAAACTAATAATAATATAAATTGATTACTTCCATTAAGAGAATCCGATTTAAAAACTACAATAACATTAAAAGCTAATAAGCCTATTAATAAAAAAATAGGTAACAAAACTTTCCATAATGGTAAAACTCGTTTGTTTTTGTTAGTTTTAGAAGTATTCATACACTAATCGAATTAAAAATGATAATTTAAAATAACCCTTTTGAAAAATACAGTAAATTCTCCAATATATAAAAGCATTGAGCTATTCATTTTATTTTTTATATTCCCTGTTCTTATAGCCTCTTCAATAGTAGTCTATGCAAAATTTATATTGGGAGGAGTAGGTGTTTTTTATGTAAGTATTCTCTTATTATGGGACAAACAATGGAGAACTCCAAAAATCTCTATGTCTATCCAACGGTCGTTTTGGATTCGAATTATTAGTTTAAGTATTTTGTTTTTAGGTATTGGAATAGGTATCCTATGGATATACGATTCCTCACAGTTATTTAAAGTAGTAAAAACAAAACCCATTCTTTGGATACAGATTTTATTTTTATATAGCTTTTTATCAGTACTTCCACAAGAGTTAATTTATAGAAAGTTCTTCTACTTGCGTTATGAAAACTTATTTCAGAATAAATCTTTTTTATTTTGTTTAAATGTACTTTGTTTTTCTCTTTGTCATCTTTTTTTAAAAAGCTTTTGGGTATTACTAATTACCATAATTGGAGGTATTCTTTTTACGTATACATACGAAAAAACACGAAGTGTACTTTGGACTTCTATAGAACATGCTATTTATGGTAATCTTATATTTACTGTTGGGTTAGGCACTATGTTAGCCTTTCCTAGTTAATTTAACCCTAAATTATGTGTTAGAGTAGATAAACAAAGAAAAAGATATAAGCAGCCCTTCAATTATAAGTAAAAGCAATCTTTAATACTTTTTATTGGTATATCCCTAAATTAACTAAACTTACACTTAGAGTTTGTTAATATTGCTTTAGACATAAACTATATATTTTAATGATGCACTATCCTTTTTTAAGTATTTTTGCAATTGTATAATTTGAACTTTATAAATGAAAAATTTCAAACGATTTTTAAAATATTTATCTCCTTATAAAAAACATCAAGCTTTAGCTATATTATTTAATGTATTATACGCTGTTTTTTCATCATTATCAATGTTTTCTTTATTTCCAATGCTAAAAGTATTGTTTGGGGAAGGCGAAAAAGTTTATGAAAAACCATCTTTTTTAGGCTTTAAAGATTTTAGTTTTAGTTATATTGAAGAATATTTAAATTATTTTATAACTACTTCAAGTAACGAAAGAGAACCTCTTTTTGTGTTAATATGGATGGTTGTATTTATATTAATTACTTTTTTTCTTAAAAACTTCTTTAGTTTTATGTCAATTGTTTATATGACTTACTTAAACAATGGAATTTTAAAAGATTTAAGACAAGATGTATATAACAAAGTATTAGGACTTCCTGTGTCATTTTTTTCAGGAGAGCGTAAAGGAGATCTTATGTCTAGAATGACTACGGATATTAATACCATTAAATCTTCTTTTATGAGTGTTCTTATGATGATTAGAGAACCCTTAATTATTGTAACTACATTATTTACAATGATACTATTGAGTTGGAAGCTTACAATTTTCGTATTTTTATTTATCCCTATTTCAGGAATATTAATTTCAAGATTAGGTAAATCTATAAAAAGCCAATCGGGTAATATTTTTGCATTAGAAGGAGAATTGCTTTCTAATATAGAAGAAACATTAGGAGGAATTCGAATTATTAAAAACTTCACATCAGAAAACTATTTTATAAATAGCTTTAAAAATTTTACAACAAACATTAATAACTTAAACAATAAAATTGGTATTCGTTTAAGTTTAGCTAGTCCTCTAAGTGAATTTTTAGGAATTCTTGTTATTTCAGTATTATTGATTTTTGGAGGTTCGTTAGTTTTAGTCGATAAATCCTTAAGTGGAGGAGCCTTTATTACTTTTATGGGATTAGCATATCAAATTCTAACTCCAGCAAAAGCAATAGCAAAAGCTAATCATGCTTTACAAGGAGGGAATGCCGCATATGATAGAGTTGCATTTATTTTAGATGCCGTAAATCCTCTAAAGGACAAATTAGATGCTAAAGTAATTAAAGATTTTAATTCTGAAATTAGTTTTAATAATATATCATTTAAATATAAAGACGATTATGTATTAAAAAACTTTTCTTTAAAAGTTCCTAAAGGAAAAACAGTAGCTTTAGTAGGGGAGTCAGGGAGCGGGAAGTCTACTTTAGCAAATTTAGTTACTCGATTTTACGATGTAAATGAGGGTTCTATAACTTTTGATGGTGTCGATATTAAAGAAGTTACTACAAAATCCTTAAGACAACAGATGGGTATTGTTGCCCAAGATTCAATTCTTTTTAATGATACAATCCAGAATAATATTACATTAGGAGTTGAAAACTCTAAAGAAGAAGATATTATTAATGCTGCAAAAATAGCCAATGCACATAATTTTATTATGGAATTTCCAAAACAATACGATAATCCAGTAGGCGATGGTGGAGGAATGTTATCGGGAGGTCAGAAGCAACGTGTTGCTATAGCTAGAGCAGTTATGAAAAACCCTCCTATTATGATTTTGGATGAAGCTACATCTGCCTTAGATACAGAGTCGGAAAAAGTGGTACAAGATGCATTAGAAAATATGATGAAAAATAGGACCTCTCTTGTTATTGCTCATCGATTATCAACAGTTAAAAATGCAGATTTAATTGTAGTATTAAGGAAAGGTGAAATTGTTGAAAAAGGTACCCACGAAGAACTAATATCTAAAAAAGGTACTTACGCGAACCTAGTAAGTTTACAATCCTTAGAAGTCGGTCAAATTTAATCTTCTTCGGATTTAATTATTTAATGCTTGTATAAATCGTATAAGGGATTGTCTTTAGATTTGTCTAGGTTCATTCAGAATATCAAAAGCCCTTGTAAATACAAGGATTTTGTCGTAAATTAATGTAAATAAAAACCCCAAAAACTTCGTTCCAAATATCTAAAAAAGAAAAAGCGCTATATAGACTTTAGTAAAATGAGTCGCAAAACAACCAAAAAGCGAAAGCCACTAACTAGAGCTTTATTACACTTAATTGAGCACTTTAGGAAAGTAGTAACCAAAAAAATAAAAATCCAAGATTTGAATTCATCAAATCTTAGATTTTCTATAAGCATCTTTATAAAATAACCTTATTTTTTGAATGCGCCTAAGGAAAATAGACTTTGTAAACTAATTTTAAACTTAACTATTTTCAATTTACTTAAAAAAGTACATTCTATTACAGTGCAGGTGTTTGAGGTTTTGTTTTTTATAGACTAAACACTTTCGGATATTAGTAATTTTCTATACTTACTTCTATAAATTTTGACGCTGGACAATTACTTTCCTTAGATTTATTATCGATGGCGACTAACACATTTCCTTCTGGAAAATACACAGCAACACAACCTTTAGAAATATTATAGGGTATTGCTTTAAAATTCTTTAGATAGCGTTTTTCATTATTATAAAAACTTGTAATGTTTACTTTATCGTGCGGAAGAATATTTTTTTGCAACATATCTTCTTTATTCATTAAAACAACTTCCCGTTTTCCTTTTATGCCTCTATAACGATCGTTAAAACCATAAATGGTGGTATTAAATTGGTCGTGGCTTCTCATTGTCATTAAAATAAATCGATTTTTAGAAACTTTTTTATAGACTGTTTTAGTAATAGAAAATTTAGCTTTATTAATCCCTGGAATAAATGTTCCTTCTCTTGCCACATTAGGCAGGTAAAACCCCCCTGCTTGGGTTACTTTTGTGTTGTAATTTTTAAAACCTTTAACCACTTTTTCAATAGCACTTCTTATTAAAGAATAGTCTGCCGAAAAATTTTCCCAAGGGACCGTTGTTTCTGTTATTGCAGCTTGTGCTATGCCACAAATTATGGCTGTTTCACTTTTTAAATGTTTTGAAATTGGCTGTAAATCTCCTTGAGACATTCGTACCCGACCCGTAGTATCTTCTGTGGTTACAAATTGTTTTCCTTTAGCCGATACATCCATTTCGGTTCTTCCCAAGCAAGGCAAAATTAAGGCTTCTTCTCCATGAATTAAATGGCTTCGGTTTAATTTTGTAGATATATGGACGCTTAGTTTTACCTTTTTCATTCCTTTTTCTATTAAAGAAGTATCTGGAACTGCCTGGACAAAGTTTCCTCCTAGTCCCATAAAAAATGTTGCTTTTCCTTCAGAAATGGCTTTTACAGAAGTTACTGCATTATAACCATGTGCTCTTGGCGGGTTAAATTTAAATACCGACTGAAGCTTATCCAAAAACACATCTGGAGCCTTTTCCCAAATCCCCATAGTACGATCTCCTTGTACATTACTGTGCCCTCTTACTGGTAATGTTCCAGCTCCTTCTTTAGCAATACTTCCTTTTAACAATAATAGATTTACAAACTCTCTAATAGTATCTTCTCCGTTGGTATGTTGCGTAATACCCATAGCCCAAGCTATAATAATCTTTTTCGACTTTTTTATATAAGTGCAAGTGGTTCTTATTTCTTGTTCGGATAATCCAGTTTGGTCTACCAAATTATCAAAATCCTCGGTATGTAACTGAGCTACAAAATTCTCATAACCGATTGTACTGTTATTAATAAACGAAGTATCAAAAATAGTTTTAGAAACTTCATGTTCTTTATTAAGTAAATAAAGAATAGCTTTAACCAAAGCCAAATCGCCGTTAATTTTAACTTGTAAATATTTATCCTGTAAAGGTGTACCTTCTCCTACCCATTCCCAAGGCTTTTGTGGATGTTTAAAACCCATAAAGCCAGTTTCTGGCAAAGGATTAATGGCTATAATTTTACCTCCGTTTTGCTTTAATTTTTGGAGTTCTGTAAGCATTCTAGGAGCATTAGTCCCTGGGTTTTGACCAAAAATTAATAGTAAATCCGTTTTAGCAATATCATTAAGTGTAACAGAAGCCTTGCCTATTCCTGTAGTTTCCGACAAAGCTAAACCAGTAGCTTCGTGGCACATATTGGAACAATCTGGTAAATTATTGGTTCCTAATTGCCTTGCAAGTAATTGATAACAAAAAGCAGCTTCATTACTAGCTCTTCCCGAGGTGTAAAAAATAGCTTTATTTGGATTATCTAATTCTTTTAAATGCTTTCCTATTTTTTGAAATGCCTTTTCCCAAGAAATAGGTTTGTAATAACTTTTTCCTTTTTCTAAGTACAAAGGTTCCTTAATTCTTCCTTGTTTTTCAAGCCAATAATTGGATTGTTTTAGTAATTCTGAAATTGAATGTGTTTTAAAAAAAGTAGCGCCTATACAGTTTTTTGAAGCTTCCCAAGCTACAGCCTTTGCTCCATTTTCGCAGTACTCTGCAATACGAGACCTTTCTTTTACATCTGGATCGGGCCATGCGCAACTTGGGCAATCATAACCTTTAGTTTGGTTTAGTTTAAATAACGTTTTAACCCCTCTCCCTATATAAGTCTCTTCCCATATTTTATACCCTACCGATGCTATTGCAGGAAAACCAACGGCTGTTTTTTTTAATTTTGATTGTTCTACTTTTTTAGGTTCTTTCATAATTTATACAATACTATAAAGATAAAAAAGTCAGTCCAAGTCTATACAATAAACCTAGTAAATTGTACACACTTAAACAGTAGCTCATTAACCCTAGTAAAAAACTATTTTAAACGATAAAAAGATTACAAGCCTATTTTTTTAAAAGGATTTATTAACTTAGAATAAAATATTAACAAATGGCTAACATTAACTGGACATTAAAAGATTTTAAAGCATACCTATTTATTTATTGCTCGTTTGCAGACCACTTACAAGTTCCTGCAGAGCGTAATTATGCTATAGAAAAAGTTGGAAAAAAAAGATTTCTAGAAATACATAACGAAATTGAAGGCCATACGGATGATGTTAGTATTAATAAAATTAGGAAGTATGTACAGCACCATAAACTTACAGATCAATTTATTAACGAGTTATTAGATGAAGTAAAAGGTATTTTTTTAATTGATGGAGAATTTCATAAATTAGAAAAAAGATTATTTGGCTCGTTACAAAACATATTTACAAAATATAAAAACACGTAAAAAATCTATGGTTGGTCTTATTTCTAGCATTGCAAGTATTTCGGGAGGTATTTTATTAGCTATGGATACTTTAGACAGATGGGATGGCGATAAAGATATTTTTAAAAAAATAGGCACTTATCTTACTCCTTATAACACTATTATTGGAGGAATTTTAATAGCTGTAGGCATACTTTATTTTAAAAGCTTGGGCACTGTATATAGCCTTGTAAATATTGCCGCAGGACTTCTATTACTTGCAAATGTATTAGGAAAAACTCCTGCCATTGGCAAATTATTAGTAAAAACATCTAAAGCTTTAGTACCTTTTAAAGTGGGTATTGGCTTAAGCTTATTAGTAATGGGTGTATTACGCCTGTTTTAACTAAAATAGAGGTGTTTACTTAGATACTTGTATTATAATCATTAAATTAGTCTTCTATGGAATTATTTAAAGGAGAAAACATCTTAGACTTCACGGATAAATTTAAGACGGATTTAGATTGTTTAGAATATTTAGCAGATATTAA
>CALLUJ010000098.1 GCA_938011245.1 uncultured Aquimarina sp.
TTGCCATTAGCACTCCAGTATTTAGCTACTTGTCCCCAAGCGCCATAATCGCTTTGTTCTAATACTATTCCTGCTTGGCTAGTTATTGCCATAATACTACCTAAGTGATCTCTATGCAAATAGGTGTATTGGTTGTTGGTAATTCTGCTGCCCTGTACTTCTTTTATATGGGCAATAGGTGCTGTATAAGCGTCTCCTCCAATATAAGTAATTGTTTTTACGGTATTATTAAGTTTATCCTGTATAATTTCTATAGGCGCTATTGCCGAATACGCCTTTATGTAGTTGCGTTGTAATTTATTTGTAGTATTTCCTCCATAATAAGCAATACTTCGGTTCATTAATGGACCGTATTCAAAATCTACTCTTCCATTACCTTTTTCGTAAATACTTACAGGCTTTTTATACGCATTATATGTAATTTGTTGGGGCGTATGGTTTTCATAATGTTCCTTTCCTTTGTTGTTAAGGTCTATACCAGTTACTCTATATTGCGTTTGTGGGTTATACTGGTACGTTCCTACTTGTGGGTTGGTTTGTATATTTCCATTAGTTTTATATACTTGGGTTTGTGCGGTAGCTCCATTTACTGCTATTTTGGTTAAACGGTCTTGGCTATCGTAAGTAAAACTTTCTACACCAGTACTAAAACTAGTATGGTTTCTGCTTAATAAATTACCTCTTTGTGCATCAAAACTAAAGTTGGTTTCGTAAGCGATATTATTGCCCGATGCTTTTTTATCGGAAAACTTTTTAGGGAGTCCATAAGCATCGTATTCTTTAGTTTTGATGTGTCCGTTACCTAAGCGTACTTGGGTAAGTTGCCCTCTTTGGTTTAGTGCACCAATAGACCATAACTCGTTATTGGTACTGTTATCTAGTATTTTATACAATTGTCCTGATCCCGCATGGTATTCATTTTTAATGGTTACCGTATTTTTCGCATTGAGCTGCCCTACAGGGGTAGTTGTATAATTTTGCGTTTCTACTCTACCTCTGGTATCGTATTTTGTTGTGGTAGTAATAGTAGCTAATGGCATGGTTTCGGTTACCTTGGTAGGACGCTCGTTGCTGTCGTAATCGTAACTATACGTGTAGTTTTTATTATTAAGTAAATCGCTTCCTGCTATTTGTTTTATTTGCTTGTGCGTAGTATCATAAGTATAGCTTAATAATAGGTCTGTTTGGTCTCCTTTTACTGTTTTACGTGTTGGCTTCCCATAAGCATCCAAAGTATATATTGTTTTTCCTTTGGGGGTAGTTTCCTCCAATATTTCTCCTAAAATATTATACTTGTAGGTGTACTTTCCTGCTGCAGGATCATTTAGCTCTATTTTACGTCCCCAACCGTCTATTGTATTGGTTATTTTGTGTGTGCCATAAATGGTTTCTTTTGGGGTGTTATTGGCATAGTAGGTATAGTTAATGGTGCCTCCTGGATCGGTAAGGCTTACGGTATTTCCTACGGCATCTTTAGTGGTACTAATGGTTTTTGTGCCATCGTCTACCGTTACGGTTAGTCCATTGTATGTGGTACTAACTACCAAGCCATTGTACATGTTTTGGGTTATGGGCCTGCTATATTCGTCGTAATAATACTGTGTCCATTGGGAAGCGGTATTAAAAAAAGGTTGGCTCTCTCTAGTTACTTTACCTGCGGCATCGTATTCGGTTTCATTCCATACCCATTGGTTTAATACATTTCGCGCACCCAATCGTATTTCCCAGCCTAACCTATTAAGGTAGGTAATGCTTTGTCCTCCTAACGAATTATTAGTAGAAATACGCATTCCTCCTTCACTAGTTCCTACATAAAACGTTTCAATGGTATTTCCTAGGTAATCTGTTTGTTTTGTAAGTCGATCCCAACCATCATATTCAAACTTTTGTTTTTTTCCAAAAGGGTCTATTTCTTCTATTAAATGTCCTAATGTAGTGTTATATTTATAATGGGTAGTTAAACCTTCTATATCGGTAGCCGATAGCATAAAACGTCCTGTAGAATCGTATGTGGAGTGTTCTGTACGACTCGTAATTCCTGCAGCACTAATGGTTTTGGATATGATATTTCCAAAAGTATCGTGGGCATAGGTTTCGGTAAGCCAAGGGGTGTTGTTTCCTTTTGTTTTTAAGCGTTGTATAAAATTATTGGTATAACTATATTCTTCGCTAGTACTAAAGGTTTCGCTTCCTAAGGTAGTGCGTTCTATTTTAGTTTTAGGTCGTCCTATATAGTAATTTGTACCTGTACCTAATGGATTATTAAAATAGGTATTGGTTACGGTTTTACTTCCTCCTTCGTAAGCTTGTGTACTTTGGATAACATTATAATACTTATCGTAAGTATTTGTAGTGGTTGTGGTAATGTTATTGATATAATTTCTTGCAATAGTACGTTTAGGAATATTTAAATGTACCTTATTGGGCTTTCTAATATATTCGTATTCATAATTTGTGTAAGAAAACTCATGATAAAAAGCATCTCTAGAAGTGCTGTGTCGTAATGCATTGTAATTTTCTATATCGTATGTAGATTCAGAAATTACGGTAGAAATATTGTCTGCTATCCATCCCGAAGAGATCATTTTAGTAAAACCAATTCTACCAGATCCATCTGCCGAGCTATGTAAGTCGGCGTAGGCAAATTGTCTTTTTCTATTAAACGTATTAAATTTTTGAGTTATTTCTTTTACTACTTTAAAGTTGTTTAAAGATCGTATTTCTATAAAAGGATATTTTAAATCGTATTCCGATTGATGTAGATACACATAGGTATTTAATTCGTCTTGGTGGGCATTATCATCATTGGTTACTAAACCGGCATATTTAAATTCGTTTATTAACATGTTATTGTTAATACTAGCAATGCAAGTTTCTAATCTTGGTTCTCCAGAACTCTCATAATGAGTTATGGCTCCACTATTTGCATCAAGATAAGCATATTCAAAATTATTTACAGTATTATTTAAATTTCCATATAGTGGATGGCCTTGTCTAGGTGTTCCTTCGTTATTTTTAATAAAGGTTTTAACCCTTGAGAACTCTCCAAGGTTATCTGCTGTAGATTTATTTTTATGGAATGAAATAGCTTGATAGGAATATGCTTCACCAGATTTAATTGCTGGAGCAATAACACGATGTCTAATAATATCGGTTTTTCCATCTTTATTAAAATCTACAGGTAAATAATGTGTTACAGTAGATGAGATACCATTATCGTTATAACAAGGACCAAAAATACATTTGCTACGCCCATCCAAAGCAACATAATCTTTATAATTATAAGAAGCAACTCTATTTTTGTAGTAGGTTAAGCCTATGGCTTTTAGTTTTGGAGGGTCAAAATAAATTCCATTTGAAAAATGAAATTGCCAACTATCTTGATTATCACTTATTGAATTGAAAATGTCGGTTTTTCCATCACCATTAAAGTCACCAACCCCTATGTAATTGTCTTCATTAAAATGTGTATTATCTATATGCGCTTTATATCTAAAAATACCATCTGCGTCTAGGCTATATACTTTTAAACGATTGTTGGCAATATGAAATAAATCTGATTTTCCATCTCCATCGTAATCTCCAGATAGAATACGACCATCGTCATTTAAAATATCTTGTAAATCTCCAGATTGGTGTGTATTGGGTATATTGTGGTTATAACTTAAATCTAAAAAATACATTTTAGAGGTAGATGGGTCTCTAGATATTGCAACAATATCCGTTATAGAGTCTCCATTAAAGTCTCCAGAAATGTATTGCATTGGAATACGTTCGGTATTAATTTTGGCTACAAAATTAGAACCCGCATAAGCTCTAAATCCAGGCTGTAAAGTAATGGATTGACCAGCCCAAAAGGTTTTATTTCCTGAAAAGGATGCATTTGATGTAATGTTTTTACCTTTAAATTCATTGGCTCCGTCAATACTTCGTGTATCATTAAAAAAGCCAGTATTTCCATTTGGATTTTCTATATGGTAGTCTCTTTTAGCTTGTTCTATTTCTGTAGAAACTTTAAAAATATCTTCCCTTTTACTATAAAATAATAATTCTTTTACAGGATAATTCCACGTTACTTGTTTTTGAGAGCCTAGAAACGTTTCGTAAGGGTCTATTACGTTAAGCTTAGCCTCTTTTTTTTCTTCATTATAATTTAAAAATATAACACCTGTTCTTTGAGATACTTTATTTCTTTTGGATAAAAAACGTCCTGTAAAAACCTCGTCAAAATTAATTCTATTTAACCCAGCTAAATAATTGCTAAAAGTTCCGTTAGTATTTCCTACTAAAATATTTACGCCTTTTAGGTTTCCCTCTTTATTTCTATCTTCCTTATCTTTATTATAGATCATTACATCCATTTTTTCATCGCCATTAAAGTCTCCAGAAAGTACAGATGTTAAAGAAATGTGTCCTGTTCTTCTCCCTATACTGGTTGTTTTTTTCTCTACTATTGAAGAAGAAGTATAATTACTTAAATACGTAAATACAATTTTAGGTAATTCTTCGCCATCCCTATTTTTTTGAGTAATTTCTTTTATTCGTTTACTATTATCGGAAGTATTTTCGTGTTCTAAAGAATAATCGTAATAGGGTTGCGTGTTATTTACTTTTACTTGTACGTTGGTTAATAAACGATTGTTAGTAAAAAATTGTCCCCCCATACCAATAGGATTAACATTAGATTTGGTATCATAACCAAATTCCACCTTCACTTTAGCAACAGGATCTTCTACCGAGTTTAATCTTAAGGTTTCGTTAATTATACTGTATTTAAAGTTTACGGTATTTCCTTGGGTATCTGTAATTTTAGAAACACTCCATTCTAATTTTGAGTGGGAATTGTAATAGCGTCCATACCAATACCGTAATCCGTTGGGATGGTACACAATAAAATACTTAGGTCCATAATTAGCGCCAAAAGGAGAGGATTCTACGGCTTCTATTTTTAAGTTAGAAAAGCTTTCTGTTTCGTAAGTAGATCCTGCTTTTCCATATATTCCGCTTTTTAATAGTAAACGTTGTCCATCTAACGTAAAGCGATCATTACTATCAAAGTCTACAGGATCAATAAAGCCATCGTGATATTTAGTGGCAGAAGTTCTACTAATAGAAGATAAACCTGCGATACTCCAACCGTACCCGGCAATACCATCGCTTGCTTGACTGTTAAAAACTAATCCTAAATCTGGAAAATGCCCTAATACGTAGGAAGGCACTTCAAAAGGTACTTGGTAGGTTAATGCCCCTGTGGGCGATACGGAAAAATCGGCATTAATAGATTTTCCTGTGTTGGTTTGGGCTTGTAAAAACGAATAACTTAAAATAAGTATCGCTACCATTGAGTGTAGTATATTTTTCATCTTTTTAAGTTGCAGTTAGTTTTTTATAATCTTTTTAGTAACTACGTCGTTGTCTATAAGTTCAAAATTAACGATGTACACACCATTAGCGTTTTGGGTAAGGTCTACTTCTACAAAGTTTTCTTCTCTACCTGCTAAAGGGACTTCCCAAGTAATGCCAGAAAGTTGAGATACTGTAATGCGTTGTATTTGTTTCGTAAACCCAGACAACCATTCGAGCCTAAGGATTCCTTTAGTGGGATTAGGATATACAGTTATTTGGTGGGCTAAAGTGCTTGAAGTGTCTGCACTTGACGAACTTATAGTAGTAGTAATATCGTTTAATTTAGTAAGCTGTTTTGCAGAAGTACCGCTTACAAAAGTTCGTTCTATTTGGTTGCCCGAGGCATCGTAGGTAAATACCAAACGAGATTGTGCGTGTAGTGTAACGGACAATAGGCTTATGGCTAGTATAGTGATTAGTTTTAGCATAGCTTGTAATTGGATTGTATAATAAATAATTTTAAAATTACTTACTTAATAAAGCTTCTAGTTTAGTTAAGCGAGTTTCTAATTGTGAATTCTTTTTTTCTAATGCCTTGTTAGATTCCTTTAAGACAGTTATTTCATTCAATTTCTTCTCCTGCTCAATAGTGTACAAGGTTAACTCTTCTATTTTTTGCAACAATTTATTCGTTATTTCAGATACTTTTAAATCATTTTTTCGAAATTCTTCTGCCGATGGAATTTCGGGTAAGTGTTTGTTGTTTTGTATAAAAGTTTCTACTTCTTTAAGGCTTCTTAGTGGGTAATTATCCTCGAACACCCAATCGGCAGCATCGTTTAAACTTACTTTTACTTCTTTTGCCCAAATGGTTCC
>CALLUJ010000099.1 GCA_938011245.1 uncultured Aquimarina sp.
TTTTTTGAACACCTGAATTAATTTGTTTAATCGCTCGTTTTCGTATTTCATTTCTACTTGACGAATCTACTGATCTAAAATCCATATCCTTCATAAGGAAAAGATACGAATAATATCTTATTTAATATAATTATATTACCGATATGTTAATATCATAGTTCAAAATACAAAAAGAGCAGGATTTTCTAAATTCTGCTCTTTTTAATTAAAAATTGACTTTTTCAGTAGCCTCCCGAAAAACTCTAGATATTTTTTGGCATCCATACTGCTAATGCTCTAGAAATAGGCAGAAGGATACAACATAGCCAAGCACAAGTAGAAGCCTAAATTTAAAGAAACACCAAAAAAACAAGGGATAACTATGTCTTGTTAGTTCGAAAAACGAGCACTTTAGGAAAGTAGTGACCAAAAAAATGAAAATCCAAGATCGGAATCTATCAAATCTTAGATTTTTTATAAGCATCTTTATGAAATAGCCCTATTTTCTGAATGCGCCAAGTTAAAACCTTTCGAACAACCTTAACCCGCCCTATGTTTTTTTATACAGTGTTAGGCAACGTTTGGATTTACGTATTGTTTTATCAGGTCTAACTCATTTTGTTTTATGTTTCTTTCCTCTTCGATGTCATAATCATCTTGTAGACCTAACCAAAACTTCGCAGAAGTTCCAAAATATTTACTCAGTCTAAGTGCGGTATCTGCAGTAATTCGCCTATTACCTTTTATAATCTCAGAAATTCTTGTTTGAGGTATTTTAAGGCTTTTTGAAAGTCTATAAGCAGATATTTCTAATGGCTCTAGAAATTCAAACATCAAAATTTCTCCTGGGTGTATATTTTCTAATTTTTCCATATCTAACTTTTTTAGTGATAATCAATAATTTCTACATCTGTAGAGTTTTCATTTTCCCATTTAAATATTATCCTCCATTGTTTATTTATTCGAATGCTATAAAATTCACTAAGATTTCCACTTAATTTTTCTAGTCTATTAGAAGGTGGTGTTCTTAAGTCATTTATATTTTGTGAGTTGTTAAGCATCCTAAGTTTTCTTCTCCCAATTTTTTGAATATCTAATGGTAATTTTTTAACTCTTATTCCATTCCATATTTGTTCTGTTTCTTTCGAACCAAATGATAGAATCATAATTACGTTTTTCGTTACTAACGTCAAAGATAATTAAAAAGTGTGAGTTGTGCAATGTTGCCTAACGGACTTGTGTATGAAACGTAGCGAGCAAAAAGACACTAACTTTTCGGGTTAACACAGAGCCGAATTTTTATATTTTGTTTTTAATTTTCTTTTTTTAAAAGCCAAATTAAAAATTTGGCGGACTTTCTAAATATACGCAAACCTTTCTGTTAAGAACTAATTAGCTATGTTTTATACACCGTGTTGCCAGTAGTTATTTGTTACCAATACCTTCAAAAAATTCTCGATAAGGAATGCGTTTTCGTTCAATTCCATTATAAAGAACAACGCTCACTTTAATTATTTGTATTCCATTCTCTTCAGTCACAGGAACTTTCTCAAACTTTTCGGTAATATAGATTTTGTCATTATCTATCCTCACTTTTTTACCGATTAATTTAGAGTTCTTTTTACAAAATTCCTCAAATTGATTTTCTCTTAAATTGGAATGAATGTAATTAATTTCATCATTATTAGCATCATCTAAATCTTCCCACATATAGGGATTTTCGATTTGGTATTGAGCTATAAAAGATGTGCTTTCATCAATCATCTTTTCATTAAATTCAGCATCGGTTATTTTACCATCAAGAACTTCTTTCTCTAGTCTTTGTCTTATTTCGGCAAGTACATCATCGAATAATTTGCTAAAATTTCTATCTTGATTTCTCTTAAAGAGTTTGTTGGTCATATCTGCAAAATCAGCAGTTTTTAAATCCAACTCTATAATAGATTGAAAATGTTCATTATCTAAGTCAGGATAATCGTTAAATTTTTCTCCAGTAATAGCGTCTTGATAATATTGGAAACAAAAATCTTCGCCTTTATAGTCATTATCTATAATTATTATAGAACCTATAACATTGAATAACTCTATGTAAATATAAATCCTCTCTTCATTAGGCCATAATTTTATGTAATGAGAGATTTCCCCTGATTTGAATTCTCTAAAATTTTCTTTTGGATTACAGTAAAATAAATTCTGGAAATTATCGTCTAAATTTCTCACTTTTAGAGCTAATTCTTCGGCTCCTTTAGTTAGTATTTTGTTGTAAGCACAATATTCAGTCGCAATCTTATTTAGTAATAAATCTATTCTCGGACTGGTTTTAAATTCAGCTTTAATTCGTATTGGTTGATTATCAGTTTTTTCCTCTAATCGTGATGCAAGTTTTTTACCTCCATTTTTTTCTAATCTTTCAACATATTTATCGAATAATTTCACAGTGTTTTTTGGATCTCCTGAAATTGAAACTAATGTTTTGCCGTCAATTTTTCTTTTAATTATTTTCGGTTTGGTTTGTATTATAGATTTGTCTTTTCTAAGTAAAAAATCTTTTTCGCCTTGCATATTTTCAGCGATTATTCCCGATGCATTTTTGAAGTCAAGTAATAAAAGAATTGGGTTGAAAAAATCCTTTGCAACAGAATCTAATTTAGCTCCAAAGAAATTATTGCATTCAGAACAAATTATTTCTTTTGAGTGTAATTTTCCATTTAAAGAGTTTAAGATGATATGTTCATCAGAATTATCTAAATCATTTGTGCAAAAAAAGCATTTCATTAGCCATATTTTCTTTAGTTCGGGAGGTCTTTGTAATTACTGGCAACGTCTCGGCTATGATTAGTACGGGAATTAATAAGCGATTAATTTCCGATTAAGCACTTAGCCAAAACTTTTTATTTTGTTTTATTTTTTTCATTTTAAAAGCCAAATCAAAAAGATTTGGCGGACTCTATAAAAAGACACTAACTCTTGGATTAATCACCAAAACCCGTATTAATTATAGCCATTGTTAGCCACAGTTGTTATTTATTCAATTCCCCACTTTGCGTGAAGTTTTGGATATTTAGCTTTTAACACATCATCATCTTCTTCCCATTCTTCTCCAATAATTTCAAAATTTTCTTTTATTCCATTCGGCATTTCATTTCCACCAGTTTTTTTCTCATAAACATCCCTTGGCACATAACTCAATCCTTCCCAATCGTCATTATCCATATCGTGTTCAAGTTGAACAAGAGTCTCTGGATTTTGCATCGCATTTTCAAATATTTCTTTTCCTTGACCAATTAGCCAACCTCTAAAGTCTGAAAAACAATCATCAGAACATCCTCCATTCATAATATAAGCAGCAGCCCACAAATCCCAAGTGTATGCTTGTCCTCGAAGTGTTCGAAATCTATTGTCAAATTCAAGAACCTCTAATGCAGAATGTTTTGAAAGTTCCTTATTTAGTTCAGTTTGTTGCCTTTCATAATTACCAGAACTATTGGATTTAGATGTTTTTATAATTCTCCAAAAAGTATTTTCGTCCATTAATTCGTCCGAATCCTGAATTGCTTCTTTTTTACCAAACAGTTTGTCAAATATTCCCATTTCTATTGTTTCTATATTAATTGCATTACAATTCAAACTAGTTAAGATAAGTATGAAAATTTGTAATCGTATCATTTTTTCTAATTGTGGCTAACGTGTTTGTGTATGATTTCGTTGCGTGTTTAAGCATTAAAGTTAGCAAATAAATCACAGATAGAAAGTCCGCGAGGACTTTCGTAAGTAGGCGAGTACTAGCAATGAATTATACACGGTGTTAGCCACAGTTTTTATTCAGTTTCATCATTTTCAATTAAATCCTTTTTTGCTGAATTTAAGGCAAGAACAACTGAATTGTAAAAGTCGGTTGGCGTAGGAATGGGTGTAAAACTACTTTCATTTACTCTATGTCTTCTAAATTCGACCTTAAGAACTCCTTTACATTCATTAATATCTAATGTGTTTACAATTTGATCTTCCAGATGTGGTGGCAATTCTATACTTACATTAATTTTTAGTTCGTCAAGATATGGCTCAAAATCACTTGTATATTCTTGAATTTTTAAAATTATGTCTGACAAGTATTCTACGTGTCTAAATTCTTGTGGAATTTCTCCAAATTCTATTTTAGCCATATTAGGTTATAATGCTTTTAAGTTCGATTAATATAATAATAAGTAAAAGTAAAAATCCAATTATAAAAGTTGACGTTTGCCAAATAAATGTATTCCAACTTTTCTTACCTAATTTCATTGATTTTTTTCTATCAGTTTCCAAAGACTCGATTATGTCCGATTCTCTGTTTTTAGCAATTTTTGCTGTTAATCTAAAATCCTCAAGTCTATTAAACACGACAAATATTCCAAGTGCTATTGAAACTAAACTTAAACCACCACCAAACCAAAATAAAATCTTTTGGAAACAGTTCAAAACTAAATTGTCCGATTGTATAAAATTAACAATGTATCCAACTTGAGCAATTGACAATCCTATTATCAGATTATTAGCAAATCCAAATTGCGTAATTCGAATGTTTTGCCATCTAATGTAACTTTCTTTATCGGTCATTTTTTTAATTGTGGCTAACGTGTTTGTATATGGTTTGTTGCGTGGTTTGGTACGTAATTTAGCAAATAAAAACCGAATAGAAAATCCGCGAGGATTTTCGTAAGTAGGCTAGAACTAGCAATAAATTATATACGGTGTTAGCAAACGTTTTTTTGTTCCTTAATGTCAATATTCCCAATATTAGTTTTGATAGAATCTATTATTTCGGTTTTGTCTGATTCACTCATGTTTTTTCCGAGAATCACACAATTAAAAGCTTCTTTTGGAAGTGTTATTTGTCGGTCAGAAATTGTCGCTGGAAATTCCCAAAATTTTTGAGTTCTATATTCTTGCTCAAATTCCCATTTCTTTTCTTTAAAATATACTTGTTTCCATCTCATTTCTTCTCTACTCATAATTGGGTCAGGTAACAAGATTGGTAATTCGTCTGGATATTCCACTTTTCCGCCACCACCAAGAAAATTAAATAGTATTCTTGAATTATATCCAACGCAAAACCCCGAATGGTTATCAGCGTATTTTTCCCACATAGAATCAAGACAATTTTCAGCTGTTAGACTTAAAATTCCTAATCTTTCAAAGTAGCCTTTAAAATAAATTTTCTGATAATTTTCATTGAATTCAGGATTCAAATAATCTTTTTTGTTCAATAATTCCCTTACTCTTTTTCTTTTCTGTTGTCGGGTTAAATTTTCGTCCAAATTAGATATTCGAGTATAAACTACTTTAGCTTGCTCGTGAGTCATTAAGTCATATCTGACAGGTGATTTGCAATCAAGTTTATCCTCGAATTGATTTGGTGAAGCCATAAAAACTTCTCTTTCGTTAATAAATCTTTTGTTGAATTTATCATTCCAATTCCGATATTTATAAAGAATTTTAGGAAATTCAATATCGTCTAAAGTCTTTAATGTAGTTTTTTGCTTCAAATGTTTGCTAACGTTAAGTATAAGAAATCGTAGGGCAGGTAATAAGCACTTCCGTTTCGGTTTATTACTTAGCTAAATATAAATATTTTATTTTTATCTTTTTGTTCTAAATGCCAAATTTTATATTTAGCGGACTTTATTAATATTAACAGACCTTCCGATCAAGAACAAATGCCCTATGTTTTTTATACCGTGTTAGCAAACGTTTTATTTTCTTTTTGCTGTGTCAATTAAATTAAGCATTCCTTTGAATTTTTCCTCAATTTTTCCCCAACCTAATCTGTCACCATACGAAATTAAATTCACTATTCCTTGATTTATTTCTCCCCAAGCTTGTGAATGTAGAAATTCAAGTAATTCTTTATCTTCTTTAGAAAGATTCTCTCTGTTTTCTAGCCTTTTAATTGTTTCTAAAATAGTCCCTAACATTTTTTTATTTAGATTAGTTTTTTAAAAATAATAGTTTATTCTCAAAATGTTTTAATAAATTTTTTATTGTTGATATTCCGATTACTGTCACTTCTAAGTCATTAAAATAACTCTATTCATCATGAGATTTAATCTATATCATTTATTTTCCCAAAGATGATACCTATTTTGCTCTTCCAATTTAAAGACCAGTATGAACAAAAATATAATTATCAAGAAAAACAGAAGTATCATTTTTTTATAATTTAAAAAAAATACTTTTAAGCATCGATGAATACCTCCAATTGCATATATAGACATTATTATTAGATGCTTGCTTTAATTTTTTGTGATAATTTTAAAACTATCAGATTGTTTTCCAGATATTTCATCTTTAATTGATTGTAATGCTTTTATCATATTGTCAATTTCATTAAAATCAATATTAGTTATTCCTCCAAATTGCCAATCGTTATTAGAACCAAAGTGAACAGAAAGAGTTCCATCAGAAGCTTCTAGTTCCAAAAAATGGTCATCATCTGGTTTTTTACCTTCAAATTTATATATCATATTCTTTTTTAATGTTTGCTAACGGCTTCGGCTATGATTAGTACGGGAATAAATAAGCGATTACTTTCCGATTAAACACTTAGCCAAAACTTTTTATTTTGTTTTAATTTTTCATTTTTAAAGCCAAATCAAAAGATTTGGCGGACTCTATAAAAATACAC
>CALLUJ010000100.1 GCA_938011245.1 uncultured Aquimarina sp.
AGGCACATTCAGAAAATAGCGTTGTTTAGAACAATTTAGTTAAAAAAACTCCAAGATTTGATAGCTTCCAGATCTTGGAGTTTCATTTTTTGATTGCTACTTTCCTAAAGAGCCCGTTTTTTGATCCAACAAGGCATAGTAATCCCTTGTTTTTTTGGTATTTCTTTAAATTTAAGCTGCTATTTGTGCTTGGCTATGTTGTATCCTTCTGCCTATTTCCAGAGCATTAGCCGTATGAATGCCAAAAAATATCCAAAGTGTTTCAGTAGCCTTTGTTTTAGCTTTGACTCTTTTGAGATGGTAATATTCTTTTTCTTTACCAAAACTACCCTCTAAACGGGTTGCTCTTTCTTTAGTTATAATAGCTTTTAACTTCTTTTCTTCTTTGTAATTTTTGGGAAGCTTTCCTTTTCGTTTAAAATCTGTCTGAATATCATGTTTAGTGACGAAGTTTCTGTTTTTATTCGTAGCATAAATAGCATCTGCTACTAATATCTTAAGTTTGGTCTTAGTAAGCGATTGTGCTTTATAAACGGTGCTTTGTAGTCGTGTACCTTCATTAAAGGCATTAAAACTTAAATGCTCTATGAAGTTAATGCCATCTATCTGTAATTTATTAACCTTAGCCCCAAATTCTACAGGTTTAACTTCTTTTCCTCTGACAATAGGTCTAATGTAGTCTTTAGCGATACTCACAATTCTATTTTTGGGTGATACTCCTGTTTCAAAATACGATCGTTGTTGTTCTAATACTGTTTTTATAGTGGCTACTCTACGATAATAACCTACTGTAAAACTAAGCTTATGGCTTTTGCGAAGCTGGCTTTCAAAGTTTAAAAGCTTCTCTAATAAATGTAGTAAAGCTCTAGTTAGCGGTTTTCGCTTTTTGGTTGTTTTGCGACGCATTTTACTAAACCCAATGTAGCGCTTTTTCCATTTTAGATATTTGGAGCGAAGCATTTTTACTCCTACAATTTTACAAGTCTTCTTAAGCTCCTTGTAAAGCCAATCTACAGCTTCCCATAGTAATTTTTGAGGGGTAGGATAACGCAGTTCACTTTCATAACAAGTGGCATCTACTGTAATTTGATTCTTACTATCGATATAAGGCTTCCAATGTAAAAACAAGTCTTTCTCTAAAGCATCGATATCCAAATTAGCTGCTAATTCGCAACGTATTTGACTTACTATTTTAAAGTTGGTAAGACGATTAAAACCTAAATGAATATCACAGAAGAATTGATAATCTATATTACCATTGAGTTGCTCTATCAGTTTTTTATCTGAACAACAACTATAATGCTTTAAAAACATTAAACCTATGCGACCTCTAGGGCTAAAGATCATTTTAGAACCCGATTGCTTTTCTTTAATATTCAATCTTTCGACTAGAGAATCCCAAGGAAGGGCTACATATATTTTACCCAAATCACTCTGCAAAAAACGGGCGTAGAAAGAATCTAAATTTTCTTGCGAAGATAAAAACGAAAATTCATGCTGAAACTCACTTATTCTTTGTAATTTCATAAATAACGTAAATGTAAAACCCCGTTTTTAGCTCTCCATAGCTGTTTTCGGGGTTTTTATTTACTTCAATTTACAACAAAAACCTCGTATTTACAAGGGATTACGCATTTTCTGAATACGCCTATTAAGTGATATTTTTGAAGAAGTTAAAGTGCTTTTTTACGCATCATAATAAGAGACTACTAGTTTTTACTATAACATAATTGCAAATCTATTTTAAAGCTAGATTTATTGATCTCAGAAATAATTAAAACTATACGCTTTAATGCATTTCGCTTTTTGCCTCTAAAAAAGGTTCCTAAATTTGGTACATGAATGAAATCGTTTATTTTTACATACTATTGTATATCAACAAATTATAAAACTTGTAAATAAATCCTAAAAATTACCTGTATGTGGAAGTCATTTTTTTTCGATGATTAATCCCCCAATCTCTCATTAATACTAACAAATTATCTAAAGATTTCCCATATTCTGTAAGACTATAAGTAACCATAACTAAAGATGTTTCAGATACTTCTCTATGAACAAAATTGTTCATTTCTAAATCTTTTAATTCTTTAGACAGCATTTTAGGAGTAATTCCACTAATACGTTTTTCTAATTCTTTAAATCTATGATCTTTAAAAGATAAAGCAGTTAAAATTGGTAATTTCCATTTACCTCCTATTATTTCTATTACGTCTCTTATAGGGCGAATAAAAATTTTACATTCTTCTACGGCTGTATAATTTATCTTAGAATTTAAAATGCTCATTTTAATCAAATAGGTTATCATGTACAGATTTAAAATTAATAGCTTTACAATAGTATACTATTGTAAAGCTATTAATGGTCTTATAATCAACGTATAATTAATTACATTCGTACATTATTAACTATAAAAATCAATCTAAATGAAAAAAGTTTTATCTCTGTTTATTGTATTATACTGCTATACAAAAACCTATGCGCAAAATATTAGTATTCCAGATCAAAATTTTAAAAATGCTCTGTTAAATCATGACCCTATTATTGACACCAATAACGACGGTCAAATAAGCATACAAGAAGCCTCTGTAGTTGATGAACTACACGTTGATAGATTAAATATTACTAGTTTAACAGGAATTAGACACTTTAAACGGTTACGTTTTTTAAGTGCTAGTGGTAATAAATTAGCGAATATAAATCTTACTCGTAATACAGGTCTAGAGCTACTTTGGTTATGGAATAATCAATTAACAACTATTGACGTTACGCAAAACCAGTTATTAACCGATCTTCGTTGTCATTTCAATAAATTATCAAACCTTGATGTTAGTCAAAATAATAGATTAAGAATTTTGTATTGCGGACACAACTCAATATCCTCTTTGGACGTTACTAATAACAAGGATTTAATAGATCTTTTTTGTAGAGAAAATAAATTAACCACATTAGATATTACCAGTAATATAAAATTATTAACTGTCTCTTGTGGATCCAATGAATTAACAAATTTAAATATCAGTAATAATGTTGATCTTAAAGGGTTAGATTGTAATAAAAATAAATTAACAAGCCTCGATCTAAGGTTTCATAAAATGTTAGTCGACCTTTCTTGTGACAGCAATAACTTAATAAGTTTAGACTTACCTGAAGAAAGTAGTAGTTTAAAAAACCTTTCTTGTGATTCTAATATGCTAAGAGATATTGATTTTACTACAAGTGTTAATCTTAAAAGATTAAGTTGTGAATATAATCCTCTACAAGTTTTAGACGTTAGAAATTGTTCTTTAGAACAACTTAGATCAGGGTTCAACCCAGAATTAACTACTGCCTATTTAACTAATCAAAAGATTACAATTTTAAATATAGATAATGAAACATTTATAGATTTAAGTTTTAGAGATTCTCCTAATTTAAGTTTTATTTGTGCAGACAATGAATACTTAACATTAATTCAAGATGACCTTGATCGATCAACGAATATTAATCCATCAGTTACTATTAGTAGCAATTGTAATCAAGATAACATCTATAAGGTACTAGGCAAAGTTGGTTATGATAGTGATAATAGTGGTTGTGACATTAATAGCTCTGGATTTACTAACTTAAAATTTGCAATTTCAGGTCCTAGTGGTACTGTTACTGAAGTTTTCCCTAGAGACAATGGTTCATATAATGGCGTTGTAAATGGTGATGGTCTATATTTTATGTTTCCTGTTTTTGAAAACCCTAACTACTTTAATATTGATCCTAATCCTTTTCCACCCACTACAATTAATTTTCCTTTAGAAGGAAGTAATGTAACAAAAAACTTTTGTGTATCCCCAAATGGTGTTCACAATGATTTAGAAGTTCTTATTTTTCCAAACTTTAAGGCTAGACCTGGTTTTGAATCTAGTTATGTCATTATTTATAAAAATAAAGGTACCACCACGCAATCGGGTAGTATAACTATAGATTACGAAGAAGATATTTTAACTCTAGTTACATCACAACCCGATATAACTAGCAGCTCTATAAATCAATTGTCGTGGAATTTCAGTAATCTAAGTCCTTTAGAATCTAGAGAAATATATATAAATTTTGATATAAACAAACCTACAGATAATCCAGCTGTAAATGACGGAGATATTCTAAATTTTATAGCAAAAATTATAGCTGCAACTGACGGAACCCCTGAAAATAATACTGCTTTGTTAAACCAAACAGTAACGAATTCTTTTGACCCTAATGATAAAACTTGTTTAGAAGGAGACACAATAGAACCCCAAGATGTTGGAAAATACTTGCATTATATGATTAGATTTGAAAATAAAGGGACAGCTGATGCTATTAATATTACTATTAAAGATGAAATTGATACTTCTAAATTTGATATAGAATCATTTATTCCTT
The DNA here is from genome assembly GCA_938011245.1 of uncultured Aquimarina sp. GTDB lineage: Bacteria > Bacteroidota > Bacteroidia > Flavobacteriales > Flavobacteriaceae > Aquimarina. The sequence goes on from CALLUJ010000100.1 coordinate 4,393, forward strand.
TAAAAGCTAGTCATGAATATGTTACAAAAGTTAACGATAAAAAAGAGGTAGAGTTTATTTTTAATAATATTAATTTACCTTTTGATGATGCCAATAATGATGGATACGTGTTATTCAAAATAAAAACTAAATCTACTCTAATAGAAGGAGATGAAATTCGCAATAAAGCCGCTATTTATTTTGATTTTAACTTTCCAATAATTACGAATATAGAGACCGTTACTGTCAGGAAAAAAGTATCAGAAGTTCCTGTTTTTTCAGATTACTTTAACTTATCGCCTAACCCAACTAGAGGACTATTAAATTTAAACGCATTAGGAAATAATAATATTAATATCCAATATATAAGTGTACATGATACCGCAGGAAGAATTGTTGGCTATTTTGGTGGCACTGTTAGATCATTTAACCTTAGCTATTTATTTGCCAATAATTATTTTATACAATTACATACTGATAAAGGAACGTTAGTGAGTCAATTCATTAAAATAAATTAACAGAAAATTGGTAAATAAAAAGAAGCCGTCTAAATACTTTTTAGGCGGTTTTTTTAGCTAAATAGGCACATTCAGAAAATAGCGTTGTTTAGAACAATTTAGTTAAAAAAACTCCAAGATTTGATAGCTTCCAGATCTTGGAGTTTCATTTTTTGATTGCTACTTTCCTAAAGAGCCCGTTTTTTGATCCAACAAGGCATAGTA
>CALLUJ010000101.1 GCA_938011245.1 uncultured Aquimarina sp.
ATTTGAAAATATTGAACTCTTAAAAAATTGGTTACATCAAATGGTTTGTGAGATGGATACTAATTTGATTAAATCTATTGTAAGCAATCATCATTATATCGATTTATTCAATAAAATTATATTACAATAGAAATGGTATGATACCTCATTTATATTATATTATTAATGTTAGATTGGGAAAATATGGCGAGTTAGAAAATAGTGTATTAGGATATTGTGTTGAATTAGAATAAATTAAATTTGTCAATTCCGAATCTAAAACTCTAAAAAATTACTAAAAAACTAACAAATATTCTTTTTTATTGTGAGACTATAGTTAAATATGGTTTCGGAGTAATAAATAATGAGATTTTAGTGATGTATATAGATACTTAAGTAGCTTTTTAAATTAAGTATTAATGCGTATTTTCGTCTCGTTAAAAATTAAATATTTAAAAGTATGAGCGCATATGATGTTATTGTTTTAGGAAGTGGTCCTGGAGGATATGTAACTGCTATTAGAGCTTCTCAATTAGGTTTAAAAACAGCTATTGTAGAGAAAGAAAGTCTTGGTGGTGTATGTTTAAATTGGGGGTGTATTCCAACAAAGGCATTGTTGAAAAGTGCGCAAGTGTTTGATTATTTAAAACATGCTAGCGATTATGGACTTACGGTTTCAGAATTTGATAAGGACTTTGGAGCTGTAGTAAAGCGTAGTCGTAATGTAGCAGGGACAATGAGCAAAGGCGTTCAATTTTTATTAAAGAAAAATAAAATTGATGTTATTAATGGTTTTGGGAAATTGAAATCGGCAGGCAAAATTACCGTAACAGCAGAGGATGGTGTCAAAACAGATTATAGTGCTAAAAATATTATTATTGCTACAGGTGCACGATCTAGAGAGTTGCCAAACTTACCTCAAGATGGACAAAAAGTAATTGGTTATCGCCAAGCAATGACTTTGAAAAAACAACCAAAAAAAATGATTGTGGTTGGTTCTGGAGCTATCGGAGTAGAATTTGCACATTTCTATAACTCTATGGGTACAGAAGTAACTATAGTAGAATTTCTTCCTAATATAGTACCTGTAGAAGATATTGATATTTCAAAGCAAATGGAAAAAAGCTTCAAAAAAGCAGGTATTAAAGTTATGACCAATTCTGCTGTAGAAAGTGTGGATACTTCTGGTAAAGGAGTCGTTGCTACTGTAAAAACAGCTAAGGGCATAGAAACCTTAGAGGCTGATATTGTTTTGTCTGCGGTAGGGATAAAGACGAATATAGAAAATATAGGTCTAGAAGATTTAGGAATTGCTACAGATAGGGATAAGATTTTGGTAAATGAATGGTATCAAACCAATATTCCTGGAATTTATGCTATTGGAGATGTAGTGCCAGGACCTGCATTAGCCCACGTAGCATCGGCAGAAGGAATTACTTGTGTTGAAAAAATTGCAGGAGCACATACCGAGGCAGTAGATTATGGAAATATTCCAGGTTGTACGTATGCAACTCCAGAAATAGCAAGTGTGGGACTAACCGAAGCTAAAGCTAAAGAGCAAGGTTATGAAATTAAAGTAGGAAAGTTTCCGTTTACAGCATCGGGTAAAGCACAAGCAAGTGGAGCGCCTGAAGGTTTTGTAAAGGTGATTTTTGATGCTAAATATGGTGAATGGTTAGGATGTCATATGATTGGAGCAGGAGTAACGGATATGATTGCTGAGGCAGTTGTAGCTCGTAAATTAGAAACTACAGGACATGAGATTTTAAAGGCAATTCATCCGCACCCAACCATGAGTGAAGCAGTTATGGAAGCAGTTGCCGATGCTTATGATGAAGTAATTCATTTGTAAAATATAGAATAGAAAGAAAATTAACAAAAAAAGAGTAGTGTTTAATTAAATTAAACACTACTCTTTTTTTGTTAAAACTTAGTTTTATTTCAGTAATCGATTTTGTTTAAAATTATACTACCTAATAGGTCTAATCATACAAATATTGGACTCTTTTATAAGGGTCTTAACATGTGCAGTAGACTCATTAATATCAATTTCTCTACTTTTAGTATAATAGCGTACAGCACTGTCAAAATTGTTTACTTCATTAATATGTAATGTCATAAATTCAGCCCTGGAGAGTACTCGATAATTTTTATCATTACGGATATAAAATTCAGTAATTAAATTTTCATTTAATGTTCTTGATTTTTTAATTTTATGAAATAATAGTATGTTATTAGTATTCTTATTTCGAATATTAAAGCTTTCGATGGTTTTTAAAACATCTTGTTTAGTGTTTTCTAAGCCATACACAATATTTCCCCCTTTAGTAATTGCCTCCCAGCGATAGTAATCTGTGGACTGGGCGTGGGCAATACCTGCAAATAACAGAATTGTAATAAGTATCGATTTGAACATCTTAAATAATTTTATTTTGATAAAAAAATGAGTAATGTTTAGTTTAGTTTGTTCAAGTTTAGTGCAAATATAATTAGGGAAAAATTTAGAATGAACTAATTTCACAACTTTACTACAAAGTGTATTATTATTTAGATTAAAGAATTAATACCAAACATCAATAGAGCTGCTGTAGGAATAAATTATAGGTCTAAGAGTAGTGTTTTGGGTTTATTTGCTTATGTGAGGTAATTTGAGAGTAGCTTACCGAAGTTTAAAATAGGTTGTAAAGATATAAACTATGTCTTAAATCTGGACGGATTATGTGTTAGGACTTCGTTATAAGATTTGAGAGTATAATAAAAACAAGTGCTTTTTTAATTTTAGCATAACACAGTTATGGTTAAATTAAAAAGTACAGGAGAGCGTTTGTAATAGTGTAATTACAAATTGTAATTGGTTTTTTGAGGAGTAATTAGCATCACAAATAAATTAAAATAAAAAGGCAGAAGCAGGAAGCTTGTGGTTAATTATATTAAGCTCTAATAGTTGATTTTGAATTTTTTCTAATGTTTTTTCGGATAGTTGTTTTTGACTCCATTCAGTAATAGAAATCCATTGTTTAATATCTTCTAATTGTTGGTTGTAACGAGTTGCTAAGATATTTTCGATGTTTTGTATTTGCTTGAAATTTTTTGAGGTATGGTTAATGATATTTAAAGTTTCTTTTATAAGTTTTGGATTCGAGTCTAATAAACTATTACGAACTGCAATTACAAAACAAGGCCATGGAGTAGGGCAGTCACCAATTCTTCTAAAAGTTCCGTTATCTACAAAAGGTTTAGTCGTAAAATGTTCCCACATAAAATAGTCCCCTTTTCCTTGAGCAAGGCCATCAATGGCTCCGTCTAGATTTTTAATAACTTCAAAGGTTAAAAGGTTGGTGTTCCAATTGTTGTTTTGAGCATTAACATAGGCCATAAGATGGGAACCAGAACCAAAACGGCTAATAGCGGCTTTGGTATTTTTAATATCAGCAATAGTATGGTGTTTAGAATTAGCAGCGACATGAATACCCCAAATTAATGGAGATTGAATATATATTTGCACAATTTTAGAAGGATTGCCCTCGGTAATATCTTTAATAATACCTTCGGTAAGTAGTATAGCCATATCTATAGAGCCTTCTCGTAAAGCTTTAGTCATTGCTCCGGTGCCACCGGGAAAATCCGTCCATTGCACATCAATGTCTTGTTTTTTAAAGTCTTCATTTTCTATGCTTAGATGCCAAGGAAGATTGAAATGTTCAGGAACACTTCCTATTTTTAAGGTTTTCATGACGTTATTTTTATTCTTTAATATAAAAAATTATTTTTAGTGATTTTTTATCTAAACAGTATATTTAATTCCTTTCTGTTTTATATAGTTTTTTATCCTAGTGCAGGAAATAGATTGGGAGTGTATAGGCACTAAAGTTATAATTCGTAATAAACTTATCCGCCAACGCGTTTTACGTTATAACCTTCTTTTGTAAGGATTGTCATTACTTTATCTCTGTAATTTCCTTGGATAATAATTTCATTTCCTTTAACCGCTCCACCTACACCACATTTTTTCTTTAATAATTTAGCTAAAGCTTTTAAATCTTCTTCTAAACCTTCAAAGCCTTTGAGAATAGTTACGGTTTTTCCACCTCTTCCTTTATTGCTAAAATGAGCCTCTAAGTATTGATTTTGTGGAGTTAAGGTTTTATGTTCAATAGTGTCCTCCAGTTCAAAATTATCATTAGTAGAAAATACAAACCCACCAAGGTCTTCTAAGCTTAATTTTTTCTTTTTTGCCATGAGATACATATTTTAGAGAATCAAATTTAAAATATTTAAAGGAATCAACGTTAAAGATTGAGTGGTATGTTTATGCTCTTTTGTGAATTGAGATATAAAAATTACACTAAATGGATTAAAAAATGCTACTAACTAATATGAAATAAATTTGATATAAATAAATGAAATGGAGTGCACCAAGGAGGAAAAGCTAGGAATAATTTCAGAGTTAATTTAGTTGGCAAAATCAGACAATGTTATTAAGCAAGAAGAGTTAGCTCTAGTAAAAGCAATTGCGAACACATTACAAATTTTTGATTATGAGGTTAGTTTATTGCTGGATAAACCAATGTTAAAAATAGTATTGAAACCAGAAGGCGAGCGTATTTTGCAATTTTATCGTTTAATTTTAGAGATGAATATTGATAAGCATACAAATATAGGTGAGATTAATAAAATTAGAGATTTTGGTTTGAAAATGGGGCTTCCTGCTTCGGCAATAGATGAAGTGTTAAGAATGATGAATGCCTACGAAAATGAAATTATTTCGCTAGAAGAATTAATGAAAGTGTTTAAAAGACATTATAATTAATTGGTGTTTAAACATTTTAGAGGACTTAAAAAAATAATTGGCGATTCAATATTGAAAAGCTATATTTGTCCGTTTTAGAAAAAGAAACAAATTAATTTATAGAAACTAATGCAAAATAAAGGACTGATACGTGTATTTGCTATCTTGTTTGGTTTGGTATGTATTTACCAGTTATCATACACATTTATTACAAATGCGAAAGAAAAAGAAGCAGCAGAATATGCGAAATCACAATACGCTGAAGGTGTAGAAGGATTTAGAAAATTACGAGAACAAACCGAGGTTAAATACTTGGATTCTATTGGTAATGATACCATTGCTTTAGGAATTACATATAATAAGGCTAAAAAGAAAGAACTTAATAAAGGGTTAGATCTTAAAGGAGGAATTAATGTAATTCTTCAGATTTCGGTAAAAGACATCTTAAAAGGTTTAGCGAATGGTTCTAAAGACCCAGCTTTTAACAAAGCCTTAGCAGACGCCGATGAAATTCAAAAAGATGCACAAGAGCCTTACGTAGATTCTTTTTTTAAAGCTTTTGCAGCTTTACCAGATGCAGAATTATCTTCTACATCTATTTTTGCAACAAAAGATTTAAGTGATGTAATTACTCCAGGAGAAGTAAATGATATAGTACAACCAAAGATTCGTAAAAAAATAGACGAATCTATTATAGCAGCTTTTGAAGTACTACGAGAGCGTATTGATAAATTTGGAGTTACTCAGCCTAATATTCAACGTTTAGGAAATTCAGGTCGTATTCTTATTGAACTACCGGGAGCTAAAGATATTGAACGTGTTAAGAAACTATTACAAAGTACAGCACAATTAGAGTTTTGGGATGTGTATAAAATGGAAGAAATATACACTTTTTTTAATCAAATAAATCAAGCCGAAAAAGCTATTGTTGAAGAAAAGAAGAACAACAAGGAAGATGCTACGACTACAGAAGAATCGGATAATGAAAAGAAAGCTGCGGATTTATTGGCGAGCGCAGAAGAAGATGTAGAAGAAAGCGTTAATCCATTGTTTGACTTATTGTCTAGGGAAAAATCAAACGCAAGACCAGGAGGTCCTGTAGTAGCTACAGTTGTTAAGAAGGATACAGCTCAATTTTTAGGATTAGTTAAAAAGTATCGATCATTATTAACACCTCAGCAACGATATACGCGTTTTGCTTGGGGTAAAGGAGTTGAAGGAACTGACGTATTTGATTTATATGCTATAAAAGGAAATCGTTTGAATAAACCAGAACTTTCTGGAAATGTAGTAACGGATGCTAGTCAAGAATATAACCAACAAGGGCAAGTAACAGTAAGTATGCAAATGAATGGTAAGGGAGCTAAAATATGGGAAACCATGACGGGCAGAGCCTCTCAAAACCAAAGCCAAATAGCAATTGTATTAGATAACGTAGTATATTCCGCACCAGGGGTATCTAGTGGGGCAATTTCAGGAGGTAGAAGTGAAATTACTGGAAATTTTGATATTACAGAAGCAAAAGATTTAGCAAATGTATTACGTGCAGGTAAATTACCAGCATCGGCAGACATCATTCAGAGTGAAGTAGTAGGTCCATCGTTAGGGCAAGAAGCAATTGATAGTGGTATGTTATCATTTATTATCGGTTTAGCATTAGTACTTATTTGGATGGTATTGTATTATGGTAGAGCAGGGTTGTATGCAGATGTAGCATTATTAGTTAATATCTTATTCATTTTTGGTTTCTTAGCAGGAAAAGGAGCAGTATTAACATTACCTGGAATTGCGGGGATTGTATTAACTATTGGTATGTCTGTGGATGCTAACGTACTTATTTTTGAGCGTATTCGAGAAGAATTAAATAAAGGGAAGTCTCAAGTAGACGCTATTAAAGATGGTTTTAAAAACGCATTATCCTCTATTTTAGATGCAAATATTACTACGGGTTTAACAGGGGTAATCTTGCTTATTTTTGGGACAGGACCTATTAAAGGTTTTGCATATACATTATTAGTAGGTATTGCTACTTCTTTATTTACAGCTATTTTTATTACTCGTTTATTTATAGATGGATATGGTAAAAATGGAAAATCATTAGCATTCTCAACAGGTTTAACTAAAAATTGGTTTAAGAATTTTGATGTAGAATTCTTAAAGAAGCGTAAGTTAGCCTATATAATTTCGGGAACAATTATCTTAATTGGTTTAGGATCTTTATTTACACAAGGATTAGATCAAGGAGTAGACTTTGTTGGGGGTAGAACCTATACGGTTCGTTTTAATAAAGATATAAGTGCAACAGAAGTTCAGCGTATACTTTCCGACGAAGCAGTGTATGGTAGTGCAGAAGCTAAAACTTTTGGAGCAGCTAACCAGCTAAAAATCACTACAAAATATAAAGTAAATGAAACAGGTACTGCGGTAGATAATGAAATATCGGAAAAGTTATTTAAATCTTTGAAACCATTCCTATCTCCTAATTTAACATATAATAAATTTATCTCTGGAGAATCAGCAAAATCAGAAGGAGTAATGTCTTCTATAAAGGTAGGGCCAACTATTGCCGATGATATTAAGAAAAGTGCTTTTTGGGCAGTATTAGGATCCCTAATAATAGTGTTTTTATACATTTTATTTAGATTTCAAAGATGGCAATTTAGTTTAGGAGCTGTAGCAGCAGTTTTTCATGATGTATTAATTGTGTTAGGATTGTTCTCATTATTGCATAAGGTAATGCCTTTTAATATGGAAATAGATCAAGCGTTTATAGCAGCAATACTAACAGTAATAGGGTACTCTTTAAATGATACGGTGGTTGTTTTTGACCGTCTTAGAGAGTTTTTAGCAGAGCACCCAGATTGGAAGCTTTCTAAAATTGTTGATAAGGCATTGAGCAGTACGTTAAGTAGAACATTGAATACTTCTTTAACAACATTATTAGTATTAATAGCTATATTTATATTTGCAGTACCATTAAGAGGTTTTATGTTTTCTTTAATTATAGGGGTAATTGTGGGGACATATTCATCTCTATTTATAGCAACGCCAATAATGTACGATACAGCTAGCAAAATAGGTTTAAAAGAAGAAAAAAAGGAAGAAGAAGCTTAAAAAACTTCTCTTTTTAAGAAAATATAAAAATCCAACAACCTAAAGTTGTTGGATTTTTTTTTATTTTTTTTGAAAGAGTGTTTGTGGAAGTGAAAAATAGTTGTATTTTTGCATCCGCTATTACAGCATGGCCCGTTCGTCTATCGGCTAGGACGCCAGGTTTTCATCCTGGTAAGAGGGGTTCGATTCCCCTACGGGCTACAATTTTTGATTTTAAATTAAAAGTAGTAGTTTTGAATCGAAGAATAATGTAATAATGGCCCGTTCGTCTATCGGCTAGGACGCCAGGTTTTCATCCTGGTAAGAGGGGTTCGATTCCCCTACGGGCTACAATTTTTGAAGAAATAAATTAAGAAAGAGATTATGGCAAATCATAAATCAGCGTTAAAAAGAATTAGAAGTAACGAAGCAAAGCGTCTACGTAACAAGTACCAACACAAAACTACACGTAATGCAATTAAAAAATTGCGTGAAGCAGGGAAAGAAGAGGCTACTAAATTGTTACCTACGGTTATCGCTATGGTTGATAAATTAGCTAAGAATAACATTATTCACAAAAATAAAGCGGCCAATACAAAATCTAAACTTACTAAGCACGTAGCGGCTTTATAGGTTAAGATATCTCTTCAGAATACAATACAAAAAGCCTTGTTTGAAAAAACAAGGCTTTTCGTATTGTATTCTCTCTAAAATTATAAAGAGTTAGTATATATTTGTTATGTCTTTATAGATATTGTAATTATTAAGTTTTTTAAATGAAAGCAGGTATTGTAGGATTGCCAAATGTTGGAAAATCAACATTATTTAATTGTTTATCTAATGCAAAAGCGCAAAGTGCAAACTTTCCTTTTTGTACAATAGAGCCCAATGTAGGAGTGGTTAATGTTCCCGATCTAAGATTAGAAAAGTTAGAGTCTTTAGTAAACCCAGAACGAGTAATACCTGCAACTGTAGAAATTGTCGATATTGCAGGTTTAGTAAAAGGAGCAAGTAAAGGAGAGGGCTTAGGAAATCAGTTTTTAGGTAACATTAGAGAAACCGATGCGATAATCCATGTGTTGCGTTGCTTTGTTAACGATAATATAGTACATGTTGATGGGTCTGTAGATCCTATTAGAGACAAAGAAACTATTGATATTGAGTTGCAACTAAAGGATCTTGAAACAGTAGAAAAAAAACTTGAAAAAGTAAAACGAGCTGCCCGTACAGGAAATAAAGAAGCCATTGCAGAAGAAGCAATATTACTTCGAATTAAAGAGAAGTTGGAAGCAGGAGTTTCTGTTCGTGCTATTGATTTTACAGATGATGAAAAGGAAGAAATTGTAAAAGGCTTACAATTAATTACAGATAAACCTGTATTATATGTGTGCAATGTAGATGAAAGTGCAGCGGTTAAAGGAAATGAGTTAGTAGAGGAAGTAAAGATAGCTGTAGCTAATGAAAATGCGGAAGTTATTATTTTAGCGGTAGGAATGGAAGCAGATATTAATGAATTGGATGATTACGAAGAACGCCAAATGTTTCTTGGAGATATGGGTTTAGAAGAACCAGGGTCTGCCGTTTTAATTAGAGCTGCATATAAATTATTAAATCAGCAAACATATTTTACAGCAGGAGAAAAAGAAGTGCGCGCCTGGACTATTAATGTTGGTTCTACAGCACCACAAGCAGCAGGAGTTATCCATACCGATTTTGAAAAAGGCTTTATTAGAGCCGAAGTAATCTCTTATGAAGATTATGAGGGTTATGGAAGTGAAGCTAAGGTTAAAGAAGCAGGTAAATTAAAAGTAGAAGGTAAAAACTATATTGTAAATGATGGCGATGTAATGCACTTTTTATTTAATGTATAGAAATAATATCTAGTTACTTTATTTTATATGAATTGAATAATTAAATAAAAGTTTCATCTTCTAAAATAAGCACGTGTAGTTAAGTGTTACAAAATGAACCTACTACTAAATAAAGATACTATTACAGGTTATGTTTATGGTTCTATTTAAAAAGCGTGTACATCCTTTTAAGTAAAACCATAAATAATTTAATTTATGACTATCCGTAATTAATCCCAAGTATTAGTTATAGCAGCAACAACCAACCTTTCATGCAAAAGGTTTCCAAAATATCTTCTATTGAATTTATAACAAAACTCGTTGAAATAATTTTGAATATACTTTTCATTAATTACATTGTGATGAATGCCTAAGAGCATTTTCTTTGAATTGCTGATTACTCTATTAACCCAAGGAAATTGTTTAGCTGATTTTGACTTATTGGGTTCTACTAATACTAAATGGGTGGCTATGATTTCTTTTAATTTAGCGTAGCCTTTATATCCATCGGATAACACTTCTGTATGCTGGTCTACATTTTCATTTACAGCTTT
>CALLUJ010000102.1 GCA_938011245.1 uncultured Aquimarina sp.
AGATGTTATGCCAAATCAACTAAAACTGGATTTTGCTTTATGGACACGCAAGGCTGTAAAGGAATTAGTTGCACGAGAATTTGGTATAAACCTAGCAATAAATACAATGGGGGATTATCTTCGCTCTTGGGGGTTTAGTCCTCAAAAACCAAAGAAGCAAGCTTACGAACAATGTTCAAAAAAAGTTCAGTTATGGTTAGACAAGCAATATCCAGCCATAAAAAAACGAGCAAAAGATGAAAATGCAGAAATACAATGGGGTGATGAAACAGGGTTAAGAAACACGAATCAACATGGACGTCCTTATGCACCCAAAGGCAAAACACCTGTAAAGAAAACTATGTCTAAGCGTTTTTCTATAAATATGATTTCTACAGTAACAAACCAAGGAAGTGTTCAGTTTATGATTTACTCTGGTACTATGAATGCTGATAGATTCATTTTATTTTTAGAACAACTTATTATAGATAAAGAGCAAAAAATATTTCTAATTCTTGATAATTTAAGAGTTCATAACAGTAAAATGAAAATTTAGAGTTTCTGAAAATTAAAAAATATGAATGAACTAAAAGTGTGCCTGAATAAAAAAGCTAGTTTTTAGAGATGCCCTTAAAAAAGTTTGGTTTATTTTGCTATGTCGCCAAATCTTTTGATTTGGCTTTATAATAAAAAAGATAAATTAAAATGCAAAAGTTTGTGTTAGTGCTTAATTGAAAATAGCCATTTATTTTCTGTTCTAAATAACATATAATTAACATTATACATAATTTAATAGGGTATTTGCTAAACCGATTGTTTTTTAATAAAATCCTTATTATGATTAATTATATAGACCCTTCTACTCAATCTTCTTATGATGAGACAACTTATATTTTAGCTTTAAAACAAACAGCAGCAGCAAGAGCACTATTATATTTCCCTTCTGAAGACTCAAAAAAACAATTATCGATCGCTGCTAGTAATATTCAGAAAGTTTTAAGAAAATTAAGTCCAGAAGCGAAAGATGAATTATGTTATAGATCTGTTTATAAAGATGGGGTTTTTCCAGTTCAAAAAATTAACCTTTTAGAAAACGCAATTGAAAGGGTGAGAAAAAAACAAGGTACAGGTAAAGAGAATGCTGCTCTAATGGCTTTGATTTCAGATTTTGATTGGGTCATGACAGATTCAAAGAATAAAAATATAAAAGACGAAATAAGATATGCTGTTAATCAGACAGCTAATTTAGAGTATTATTCCAAGGAACAACGAAAAAATGCATCTAGATTAGCTGGTTCTAAGACAGTCGCTTACGGCAAAAAATTTCTATCTGAAATAAAGTATCATGAAGGAATTAAAAAAACTAGAGGAGGTATACATGATGTTAGTGATACAGTAGATGATTTGTTAGGGATTGTTGAAAATAAGAGAATTAATAAGCCTACCTGGAAATTTGCAGAGATTGATAGTAGTAGAGTTACTAATATGCAGGAACCAATGGTTAATCAAATGTCTGGTTCTCCTCTCATGACATTAATTGCATTTGATATGTTAACTGGAGAAAATACAAGTGACCAGTTTGTATCAGCCCATAATTATTCACCAATTCCTGATATAATTGACGAAAACCTGAGATATGGAAATAATTCTAAAATTACAGCGACAACTTTAAAAAAAAAGATAAATAGAGCAGCTTTAGCTGCATCCTATTTAATAGGTAGTGGGTTTCATAGTGCAGTGGAAAATGTAGAAGGTATACTCGCATATACAGGTCAGTCTTTAAGAAATATAGATATTGAAATTGAGAAAGATGCAGGTCATATCTTTCAAAATGGTGCCGCAACCAGTCTTTTATCTGAACTTATGGTATCTTGTTGTTCTGAAGAAGGTAAGAAACGTTTTGAGAACATTAATTTTCAACAAAAAGAACAACAATCAAGAGCGTATGCTCAACAACCAAGAGCGTATGCTCAACAACCAAGAGCATATGCTCAACAACAACAAAACAATTCATCTAGTCGAAGGACTGAAAGAAACAATTTATCTACATACAATAATAAGACACGAGCTGATGAAAAAGTATTCTTTTATTTTAAAGATGGAGGGACGACCAAATGTGGCAGATTTTATAGTATAGGTGATATAAAACGTAGAATGAACTTCTCTAAAGAAGGAATGCTTTTAAAGAACCCCTTAACTGCTAGAGAATGTGTAAATAAACTAAGTATAACACCATGTAAAAATCAGAATAGAAGATGTAGGCGTTTATAGAAAAATGTTTAGCACAGTATATAAAGATAGCGGATTAGTGAGTAAAACCCACTGCTTTTCATATGCTAGGAGATGGACTGTCCAATAAATTTATAAGCCATTTTTTTATATTTTTTCAATCTAATTTCTATTTTTTTAAGCTGGTGTTTTATAGTCTAAAAAAGAATAAAGTCGTTCATTATTATATCATTGGACATACTCTTTTATTACAATTTCAGCATGGAATACAACTTCTTAAACGATGATTTTTTAAAACATGACCTCTGGGTATAAAGAAAAAAAGCTGTAGAAAAGAATTATCCACAGCTTTTAAATAGGTTGTTGTTACGAAAATCTATGTGTTTCTAACTTTTTGTTCCCATTTCCAAGCAGAACTCATAGCATTATCTAAAGTTAATTCAGCTTTCCATCCCAATTCGTTGTTAGCAAGAGTAGTATCTGCAAAAGCAGCGGTAACATCGCCTTCTCTTCTTGGAGCAATAGCGTAGTTTAATTTTTCTCCAGAAACACGTTCAAAAGATTGAATTACTTCTAATACGGAACTTCCAGTACCCGTTCCAATATTAAACACTTCGTAATTACTCTTATTCTGGTTCTTGATAAGTCTATTTAGAGCAATAACGTGTGCCTTAGCTAAATCTACCACATGGATATAATCGCGCACACAAGTTCCGTCGGTTGTAGGATAATCATCCCCAAAAACAGATAATTTTTCTCGAAGACCAATGGCGGTTTGTGTAATAAAAGGCACCAAATTTTGAGGTACTCCTAAAGGTAATTCCCCTATTTCCACCGATTCGTGTGCACCAATTGGGTTAAAATAACGTAAAGCAATAGCTTTTAATTGAGGAGCTATTTTACAAGTATCCCTTATAATTTCCTCTCCTATTTGTTTTGTGTTTCCATAAGGAGACTCTGCTGGTTTTACAGGAGCAGCTTCTGTTATGGGTAATTCGTCCGCTTGTCCATATACCGTACACGAAGAGCTAAAGATAAAGCTAGCTTCTGTTTTTTCTTGTAACTCTTGTAATAGATAAACAAGAGTTCCGATATTGTTTTCGTAATAAGTTAAAGGAATTTGAACACTTTCGCCTACAGCTTTAGAAGCAGCAAAATGTATTACTCCAACAATATCACTATGCTTTTTAAAAAAGTTGGTTACTTTAGAGCGATCTCTTAAATCCATTTTTTCAAAAATAGGAGCTTTCCCTGTAATGTTTTCAATACCCACTAATACATCTTCTGAAGAGTTAGAACAATTGTCTATGATAACCACCTCATAACCTTCGTTTTGTAATTCAATAACAGTGTGGGAGCCTATAAAACCTAATCCGCCGGTAACTAATATTTTCATTTTAGAATAATTTAAGAAGTAAATTTATAAATTAAATTTTGAGTATAAGGAGTTTCTTTCGTTATAATTGAGCTGCTAAAATTAGAATGTTTAGTATTGTCTGGGAAATGTTGAGATTCTAAACACAGTCCATGGTATGCATGGTATGGAGTTTTGTTTTTTCCTAACATGCCATCTAAAAAAGCAGCATTGTAAAATTGAATACCGGGTTGAGTGCTTAAAATTTCGATGCTACGACCACTTTCTGGATCGGCAGTTATGGCTAAACTGGTTAATTCTTCTTTAAAATTAGTAACAAAATTATGATCGAATCCCATAGGTAATTCCTTAGAACAAGCCTTGAGGCGTTCTCCTATAATTACGGGTTGTCTTAAATCAAAAGGTGTGTTCTTAACAGGAATAATCTCTCCCGTAACCAAGTTAGAGTTATCCGTAGGCGTATAAGAATCTGCATTAATCTGAATTTGATGCGATAACGTATCCGTAGTTCCTCCGTCTTTTAAATTGAAATATTCGTGACGAGTTAGATTTACCACAGTATCTCGATCTGTAGTAGCAATGGTTTCTATATGTAGCTCGTTTGCATCTGTAAGCTCAAAAATAACGGTAGTTGTTATTTCGCCAGGAAAACCTTCTTCAAGATGTGGACTTACATAAGTACCTATTAAAGTATTTCCTTCAATAGTGCAATCCCAATTTTTTCTATTAAAGCCTTCAAAACCCCCATGCAGTTGCTTTTCGTCTTCGTTTTGGGAAACCTGAATTTCTTTATTATTAATAATTATAGTTCCTTTAGCTAATCGATTAGCATTTCTACCTACAATACAACCAAAATACGATTTGTCGGATTCATAATCATGTAAACCATCAAACCCTAAAACAATATCTTGTTTGGCATTACCTTTCGTAGGATATAGTAACTTTTGTATAATAAGCCCATAACTTAAAATATGTACTTCATATCCATTAGAATTGGTTAATATATATTTTTTTACGCTAGCACCTTTTTTTGTAGTACCAAATGTTTGCGAGTGAATCATAAGAGAAATTTATAAAAGCACTAAAGTAATTAGTTTTATTGTATTGGAAGTGGTATTTAAACGAAAAATCCAGGCAGAAAACTGCCTGGAATAACAACTAATCAAAAAACTAAACTTGTTTAAAGTGTAAATACTTGCTCAGGGTATTTACTAAGTTTAATTATGAAAGTGTACTTAACGTACTATGCGAAATTACATAATTGTAGACAGTTTTTTAGATAAAAAAGAAGACTTAAAGAATTATTTTTGTTTTAATAAAAATGAAGATAAAAGTTTAAAAGATAATTATTTATTGTAGGATAAATATGAAAACTTGTTAATTTTGTGTAAGAAATTATGTAGGACTTTTACAGGGAGTATATTAAAGAGAAGCAATTGGCTTAAAATGAAGTAAAGTGAGTAAATGTTTTTTTGCTTTTTAGACATACTCTAATTGAATTTACTGCCTTATATTTACACCCATTACAGAAAAGTTAAAATAATATTATATGTCGACCCAAACGAGCAGTTCGTATTCTCAATTTGTAGCAGATTTTAAGACCGATTTAAAGGTGACTTCCCCAGGAAGGATTAATTTAATAGGAGAACACACGGATTATAACAATGGATTTGTGTTACCCACTGCCATTGATAAACACATTGTATTCCAATTCCAAAAAAACGGTACAGATATTTGTAATGTGTACAGCGCCACTTTTGACAAAATGCTTCAATTTAATATAAACGAAGTAAAACAAAGTGATAAAGAATGGGAAAACTATATTTTAGGAGTTGTTAATCAAATCCAACTAAAAGGAAAAATAGTTGGAGGGTTTAATTGCATTATCGAAAGTTATTTGCCAATGGGTTCGGGAATAAGTTCTTCGGCCGCTTTAGAATGTGGTTTGGCTTATGGATTAAATGAAATTTTTAATTTAGGTTTAACAAAGTTCGACATCGTTAAAATTGGTCAAAAAGCAGAGCACACCTTTGTAGGTACGCAATGTGGTATTATGGATCAGTTTGCTTCCGTAATGAGTGAAAAAGGACATGTAATTTTGTTAGATTGTGAATCTATAGAACATCAATTAATTCCTGCAGATTTTGGAGACTATCAAGTATTGTTGTTGAATACTAATGTGTCTCATAATTTGGCAGATAGTGCTTATAATACACGAGTAGCAGAATGTGCCTCGGTGGTAAAAGCTATTGCAGTAAACTACCCAGAAGTAACTTCTTTACGCCAAGCAACTACGGCAATGTTAGAGGAAGTAAAAGCTAAAGTGGCAGCAATTGCTTTTCAACGTGCTAAATATGTTTTAGAGGAAAATAAAAGAGTGGAAAAAGCAGTAGCAGCATTGAAAGAAGGAAATTTAACGGTTTTTGGAGAGTTTATGTATGGTTCTCACAATGGACTTCAAAATGATTATGAGGTAAGTTGTGCAGAATTAGACTTTTTAGTAGAATTTTCTAAAAATTACGATCAAGTACTTGGAGCCCGTATGATGGGAGGAGGTTTTGGTGGTTGTACTATTAATCTTATTCATAAAGATGGCGTAGACGATTTTGTTGTAGATGCAACAAAGGCATATAAAGAGAAATTTAATATAGATTTAACTTCATTTACTGCAGTACCAAGTCAAGGAACCGCAACAGTAAATTCATAAAAACAAGATGAGTAATATAGATTTTAATGAAAATCCCCATAGAAGATTAAATATTCTTACGGGAGAATGGGTTTTAGTATCTCCACATAGAACTAAGCGCCCTTGGCAAGGAAAAAATGAAGAGCCAGCAAAGTTGTCTACCATTTCGTATGACGAAAATTGTTACTTATGCCCAACTAACGAGCGTGCGGGAGGTGCAGTAAACCCTAATTATACAGAACCGTTTGCATTTACTAATGACTTTGCAGCGCTACTGCAAGGTGTCCCAAACGATAAGTATGATAATGGTTTTTTTCAGGCAGAAACAGAAACAGGGATTTGTAAAGTAATTTGTTTTTCTCCAAACCACGCTCTTACACTTCCTTTAATGGAAGTATTAGATATTAAAAAAGTAATAAACCTTTGGCAAAAAGAGCTTAAGGAATTAGGTGCAAACGACGATATTAACTACGTTCAAATTTTTGAAAATAAAGGAGGAATTATGGGGTGTAGTAACCCACATCCTCATGGTCAAATTTGGGCACAGCGCTCTATTCCAGAAGAAATTAAAAAGAAAAGCACTCAGTTTTTAAACTATTGGGACAATAAAAAAGAATCTTTATTAGAAGGCTATTTAGCACAAGAATTAGAAGCTAAAGAGCGTATTTTGATAGAGAATGAATATTTTATAGCACTAGTGCCTTATTGGGCTGTTTGGCCTTATGAGACAATGATTATTCCTCGTAAAAAACATGCTAATATTTTAACGCTGTCGGAAGAAGAAAAATTAGCTTATGCCGAAATTATTAAGGCATTAACTACGAAATATGATAATATATTTAAAACGTCATTTCCATATTCGGCAGGAATCCACCAAGCGCCAACCGATAGGGAAGAGCATCCAGAATGGCATATGCATATGAGTTTTTATCCGCCATTACTACGTTCGGCAACAGTGAAAAAATTTATGGTAGGTTACGAAATGTTTGCTAACCCACAACGTGATATTACAGCGGAACAGGCAGCAGATA
Source organism: uncultured Aquimarina sp. (assembly GCA_938011245.1). Classification (GTDB taxonomy): domain Bacteria; phylum Bacteroidota; class Bacteroidia; order Flavobacteriales; family Flavobacteriaceae; genus Aquimarina. Next base: position 7,301 of record CALLUJ010000102.1, read on the forward strand.
AAATTCGTATGCAAAGCGATGTGCATTACAGTAAAGAGTTGTAATAGCCATTTTAATTGTATTTTATAAAAAAATCCGAATAACTTTTGTTATTCGGATTTTTTTATAAAATACAATAGGATTAACTATTCAATTTTTGTGTTAACAGAACCTTTTAAACACTACCTGTTTTTTTGGATCAACCCAAAAACTTGTGGGATGGCAATTTCTAGGGCTCAATTAAATTTTATGGGGATTAAACAAATACTTTTTTAATCTGAAGAGGAAAAATTTAATATCTCTTACGCCTCTTAAATTGGCTCTGAATAATTTTATTTTAGAATTAAAGGATAGAGATGCTACCTTAGTTCCTTAGTTTAATCTGCTCACAATCAATGTTTTTATTGTTTATCATTCTATTAATTAGATTGTCAAATATAGTTTGCTTATCTATTGAGCGATTTATACGATAACTATACTTATCTAAATATTTTTGAAAATGTTTTTTATTTATTAACATAGCGGTAATATAATTATATTAAATAAGATATTATTCGTATCTTTTCCTTATGAAGGATATGGATTTTAGATCAGTAGATTCTGCAAGCAGAAATGAAATACGAAAACGAGCGATTAAACAAATTAATTCAGGTGTTCAAAAAAAAGTTGTAGCCACAATGTATGGTGTTAACCCCAATACAATTACTAATTGGGTAAAAAAGCATAAAAAAGAAGGAATTAAAGGTTTGATCGATAATAAGCGTGGTGTTAGCTCTGAGGATAAAAAGTTACTTAGTAGCACTCAAGAGTTAGAGATTCAACGCATGATTACAGATGTTATGCCAAATCAACTAAAACT
>CALLUJ010000103.1 GCA_938011245.1 uncultured Aquimarina sp.
ATCTCTAACTCTTGAGTGCTACTAAGTAACTTTTTATCCTCAGAGCTAACACCACGCTTATTATCGATCAAACCTTTAATTCCTTCTTTTTTATGCTTTTTTACCCAATTAGTAATTGTATTGGGGTTAACACCATACATCGTGGCTACAACTTTTTTTGAACACCTGAATTAATTTGTTTAATCGCTCGTTTTCGTATTTCATTTCTACTTGACGAATCTACTGATCTAAAATTCATATCCTTCATAAGAAAAAGATACGAATAACATCTTATTTAATATAATTATATTACCGTTATGCTAATAATAGTGTTTCTCATGCTCATTATAATATATCGTTAAATACGGTAATAAAAAGCATAAGACCCATTGTTAAAACAAAACCAATAATTTGACCAATCTCTAAGACTTTTTGACTTGGTTTTTTGCCAGAGACAATTTCGTATAACAAAAACATAACATGTCCTCCATCTAAGGCGGGAATGGGTAGGATATTTACAAAACCTAGCCAAAGCGAAAACATAGCTAGTTGAGACCAGAATCGGGTAGTATTCCATTTAGAAGGCATTTGCTGAACAATTCCAACAGGACCATGCATTTCTTTATAAGCTTCTGTTTTTTTGTTAAAAAAGAGTTTAAATTGTCTTATTTGAAAAGAAAGAGTCCAAATAGCTTTGTGTAAACCAGCAGGTATAGATTCTAAAAAAGTGTAATTGTCGGTAACATATAAATTGGTAAACGATGGTCCAATTCCTAACTTTCCGTTTTGGTCTAAAACAGCCATTTTTTGTAGAGCGAGACCGTTTCGTAAAATTTTTAATTGTAAGGTGTCATTTTTATGCGATGTAATTTCAGTAACTAAATCCTTCCAAAGAAGAGTGTTTTTATTATTCGCATGTGTAATTAAATCTCCTTTTTGAAGTCCAATAGATGCAGCAATAGAATTAGGTAAAACAGTGTCTAAAATCGACTCTATTCTAGGCATTACAATTTGAGATTGCTTTTGGAGCATTAGTTTCTTATGCTCTGCTGTAAAATTTAGAGTTATCTGTCTTCCTTCCCGTTCTATGGAGGCTTGATCGCCCAAAAGTATTTCTACAGAAGCCTCCATTAAACGTTTTACAGGTTTGCCATCTATGCTAAGAATTTTATCTCCCGTTTTTAAACCAATAACTTTTCCTACAGAGTCTACTTCAATTCCATTTTTTAAGAGGTTTGTTGGAATATAAGTTTCACCATATGTAAATAACAATCCAGAAAGTACAAACCAACCTAATAGAAAATTAACGATAACGCCACCACACATTATAATTAAACGTTGCCAAGCAGGTTTGGATCTAAACTCCCAAGGTTGTGGAGGTTTTGCCATTTGGTCTCGATCCATACTCTCATCAATCATACCAGCAATTTTAACATAGCCACCAAGCGGAAGCCAACCAATACCCCATGTAGTTTCGCCTATTTTTTTTTTGAAAAGAGCAAATTTAACATCGAAAAATAAAAAAAACTTTTCAATTTTGGTTTTAAATATTTTAGCAGGAATATAATGACCAAACTCATGAAGAATCACTAGAATTGATATCATTAATACAAATTGGCCTATTTTAGATAGGAGTTCCATAAAGTAAATTTTTGCCAAAAATACATAAACTTAAGTTCTGCGAAAAGGAACTAATGATTTAGAAAAATTGGAGTTACTGTTAAGGTATTATTTTAGACTTCTAGGGCCTAATTCTATAACCTCTAAATTTTCAATTACACCGTTATTAATATCAAAACGTAACATAGTACGCATTTTGTGAAAACCGTAAATGCCACAGGCCCCTGGGTTCATATGAATTAATCCATAGCGCTTATCGGGTATCACTTTTAAAATGTGGGAGTGACCACAAATGAATAGCTTAGGGGGATTTGTTTTAATTTCCTCTCGAGTGTTTATATTGTATTTTGGAGGGTACCCCCCAATGTGAGTTATCCATACCTCTACACCTTCACAAATAAATCGTTGGTGTAAAGGAAATTGAGTGCGAACATTGTAGTCGTCTATATTGCCGTAAACAGCTCTTAAAGTACTTATCTCTTCTAACTTATCGGTAACCTTTAAGTCACCAATATCACCAGCATGCCAGACTTCGTTAGCTTTGGAGGCATAGTGTAAAATTCGGTCGTCTAAATAGCTATGCGTGTCGCTAAGTAATAAAATTTTCATTAGGAATAACTTTTTGTAATATAGAACGAATACTATATTTTTTGACTTTGCCTTAGGTTAATCCATAAAAGAGTAATTAAAATAGGAAAAAATGTAATGTCATAACCTTGTATTTTTGAAAACCAAACCCCTAAGCTAGCCAATAAACAAAGAGTTAGAATAGTAGATACTGTTTTGCGTATGGTTTTTAAAGAAGTAAAACTTAAGACGAAAATCAATAAATAAAGTGGGTTTAGCCACAATAAGTTATAATTTTTTAATACCTCTGGGTGTTCTGAAAATAAGTTGATGATTAAAATAAGAACTCCAAAAAGTCCAGTAGTAAATACATAGGAACGAATTAAAAATTGTGATTTTCCAAACACCATAACTATAAAAATGAATGCAAATACGACAAAAGGAGAAAGTTTCCATTTATTTTCGTTTACAGGTTTTAAGTGAGTGAATGTTTTAGTAGATTTTTGAGCAAGAGGTTTTTCGTTAAGGCTAGCTTTGCTTATTTCGGACGATAGATAGTCTGGTAGAAACATTAAGTTGTAAGTGTTAATGTTTTGGTCAATGGAACTTCCAAGAGCTAAATTAATTCCAAATTTAAACCAAGGTGCTGGACGGGTATAATCATCTAAATAATTCCGAAAAGTACGACGAGTTTCTTTAGGAGTGTATTGAGTAGCTTTAATTTCTTCAAATAGTAAATCCCTAATTTCAGTACTGCAATTTCTGCTTAAAAATCGATAACGATAATATCTATTTTCGGGTTGATGCAAATACTTTAATTTATTTATTAATTGATTCGTTTGTGCTTTATCAAGGTTAAGAATTTGCTCGTATATTTGTCTGTTAGCCGAAAAATAATAAGCTAATGTAGCTTGGTAATCTTGAATACCTAATTTGTAGTCCAATGTACCAGTACTAAACTTAGCTAGGAAATAAGGAGTATCAAAATCAAAAACTCCAAAATTATAAACCAAATCAGTTCCTTGAGCTTTGTCTTCAATTCTAATAGCAGTATGTCCAAAAACCGAATGAGATTCGTTTCCTGTTTCGAAAGTAAGTAAGCTAATTTTTGGTATTTGCTGTGCTTGAGCAAAAAAGAAGCATAAAAATGTAAAAAATAAGAGGACTTTTGTTTTCAATCAAAAAAAACTTTAATAAGGTTGAAATTTTTAAGGGGTACTTAAACACCCTATCTTTGTGTAAATTTATATACAAAATTCAAGATTTGAGGTATTTTATAGAACTTTCCTATAATGGAACTGATTTTCATGGTTGGCAAATTCAACCTAATGCTATTTCTGTACAAGAAAAAATAGAAAAAGCATTAACAACTTTGTTAAGTGAAAAAATTGCAATTGTTGGTGCAGGAAGGACCGATGCAGGAGTGCATGCTAAATTTATGGCGGCACATTTTGATAATGATAAGGTGATAGATACTACATCTTTAGTGTTTAGGTTAAATTCTTTTTTACCAGATTCTATTGCAATTGATAGAATATATGAAGTGGAGGTTGAAGCACACGCTAGATTTTCGGCTACAGCAAGAGCTTACGAATATAGAGTAGTAATGTGTAAGAATCCATTTGAAACAGAAAGTGCACATTGTGTAATTAAAGATTTAGACTTTGAAGCAATGAATAAAGCCGCTAAGCGAATGTTAAGTTATACTAATTTCAAATGCTTTAGTAAATCCAAAACAGATGTAAAAACTTATAATTGCGATTTATATTATGCCTTTTGGGAACAAGAACAAGATATTTTAACGTTTAAAATTTCTGCTAATCGCTTTTTAAGAAATATGGTTAGGGCTATAGTAGGGACACTTTTAGAAATTGGTTTGGGAAAGCTATCGGTGGATGATATGGATAGAATTATAGTTTCGGAAAGTAGAGGAGAAGCAGGTTACTCTGTGCCTGCTAAAGGGCTGTATTTAACTCAAGTCTTATATCCAGAAAGTATAAAGCTGCTTAATGAGTAAAGTTGATAATCCATACGATATAAGTGCTCTAAGGAAGCTAATTGCCTTTGCAAAACCTTACAAAGGTGTTTTTGTTTTAGTAACAATTACAGCAATAGCCGTTTCTGGTTTTGCCGTGGCAAGGCCTAAGTTTTTAGAGTGGGCTATAGATTTGGGAATTCAGAAAAATAATGCCAGTGTTCTAATAAAATACACAGCATTAATGCTTGTAATGTTGGTTTTTGAGGTGACATCTCAACTAAGCTTTATTTATTTTTCTAATTGGTTGGGACAGCATATAGTAAAAGATATTCGTTCTCTATTATTTAAACGAATACTAGGGTTTAAAATGCAATATTTTAATCACTCCCCTGTAGGAAAATTAGTTACACGTTCGGTAAGTGATGTAGAAAAAATTGCTGAAATTTTTAGTCAAGGATTATTCATGATAATAAGTGATCTTTTGAAGATGGTAGTAATTTTAGTTTTTATGATAATTACAAGTTGGAAACTTACTCTTATCGTATTATTCGTAATGCCATTAATTGTTTATGCTACCCGAGTATTTCATAAGAAAATGAAAGTAGCTTTCGAAGAAGTGCGTGCCGAAGTATCTAATTTAAACACCTTTGTACAAGAACATATTTCGGGAATGAAGATAGTGCAGTTATTTGCTAGAGAGGAAACAGAGTTTAAAAAATTTCAGAGAATTAATGAACGACATAAAAAAGGATGGATAAAAACAGTATGGTATAATTCTATTTTTTTTCCAATAGCAGAGCTTTCGGGGTCTTTAGCCTTTGGCTTTATTGTATGGTATGGAGGTTTACAGAGTATTGCTGGTACAGCAATAACTTTAGGAATTATAACAAGTTTTATTCAACTTACGAATATGCTCTTTAGACCACTAAGGCAAATAGCAGATAAATTTAATACGCTTCAAATGGGTATGGTAGCCTCAAAACGAGTTTTTGCAGTATTAGAAACAAACGAGGTAATATCACAAAATAACATAAAAACTCTTACTAACGTAAAAGGAAACCTATCTTTTGAAAATGTAAAATTCAGTTATATTCAAGAAGAAGAAGTTTTAAAAGGAGTCTCTTTTAACGTTAAAGAAGGACAAATGGTAGCTATAGTAGGAGCAACAGGTGCAGGGAAATCGACTATTGTAAATCTATTAAATCGTTTTTACGATATTAATAGTGGAAGTATTAAAGTAGATGGAATAGACATAACAAAAGTATCGTTAGAGAACTTAAGAAGTAATATAGCAGTAGTATTGCAAGATGTTTTTTTGTTTGCAGATACTATTTATAATAATATAACCCTTAAAGATGTATCAATTTCTGAAGAAGAAGTAATTAAAGCATCTAAAGAAATTGGAGTTCACGATTTTGTGTCGCAATTACCTGGAACATATAATTATAATGTAAAAGAGCGAGGAGCAATGTTATCTTCGGGGCAGCGACAATTAATTTCTTTTTTAAGAGCATATGTTTCTAAACCTCGTATTTTAATTTTAGACGAAGCTACATCTTCTATAGATAGTTATAGTGAGCAATTAATTCAAGAAGCTACGGATAAGATTACGAAAGGGAGAACTTCGATTGTTATTGCACATCGATTAGCAACCATTCAAAAAGCAGATATGATTTTGGTTATGGATAAAGGAAAAGTGGTCGAAAAAGGAACGCATAAAGAGTTATTGAAAAAAGAAAGTGGATTTTATAAAAACCTATACGATGTTCAGTTTGCTTTACAGGCATCGTAATTAATTTATATGAAGAATCAATTTTATACCTATATAGAACAGTTACAGGATCAAATTTGTAATGCATTAGAAAAAGAAGATGGAAAGGCGAAATTTAAAGAAGATTTATGGAAGCGTCCAGAAGGAGGAGGGGGTCGTACTCGCGTAATAGCAGATGGGGCGGTTATTGAAAAAGGAGGGGTAAATATTTCGGCAGTTTATGGTCCATTACCAAAGGCTATGCAGGAGTATTTTAAGGTAGAAGATGTCGACTTTTTTGCATGTGGTCTTAGCTTGGTAATTCATCCTAAAAATCCAATGGCACCCACAGTACATGCTAATTGGCGTTATTTCGAAATGTATGACAAACAGGGAGATATAGTAGATCAATGGTTTGGAGGAGGACAGGATTTAACACCTTATTATCTGTTTAATGAAGATGCTATTCATTTTCATCAAATATGTAAAACAGCCTGTGATAAACACAATATTAGTTTCTATCAAAATTATAAAAAAAAGTGTGATGAATATTTTTACAATCCACACCGAAATGAAGCTAGGGGGATAGGAGGTTTGTTTTTTGATTATTGTAAGGCTTCTAAAGAAAGATCTATAGAAGATTGGTTTGCCTTTGTAACAGAAGTAGGTAATAGTTTTGTAGAGGCGTATATTCCTATTTTGAACAAAAGGAAAAATAAAACATATACATCGGAACAACGTAATTGGCAAGAAATAAGAAGAGGACGTTATGTGGAATTTAATTTAGTTCACGATAAAGGGACGTTATTTGGTTTAAAAACTAATGGTCGCATAGAGAGTATATTAATGAGTTTACCACCTCATGTACAATGGGTATATGATAACCACCCTAAAGAAGGTTCCGAAGAAGAAAAGTTATTAAAAGTTCTAAAAACACCTAAAGATTGGGTGTAATCTATCTCTATGAAGTATTTGCCAAACCTTACAGGTCTTCGCTTTTTATTAGCATCGATAGTAATCTTTTTTCACGTGCCTCAATTTTGTGAAAATAGAAAATTCCCTTTTTTTAAAGACTTGCCTATTTTTAATAGAGGAACAGAGGCGGTATATTTATTTTTCTCTTTAAGTGGTTTTTTGATTATTAGAATGCTATATGTTAAAAAACATAAAAAGGGTATTAATTTTTGGAACTTTTATAGAAATCGAATACTTCGAATTTTCCCATTGTATTATCTAATATTAGTTTTTGGCTTTGTTTATTACAGAGTTATTTTGCCTAAAATGGGTTTCGAAATAGAAAATAATTACAGTATTTTAAAAGGAGTTATGTTAGGAGCTACTTTTTTTGCTAATATTTTGCAAACATATTCGCCAGGGGGCATATTAGAAATTCTATGGTCTTTAGCTATTGAAGAGCAATTTTATATTATAATAGCTCCCGTTTTGTATTATGTACCTGTAAAAAAAGTGAAGCCTTTTTTGTTGTTATTTACAGCTATTTCATTTGGATTATTATTTTTTCAAAGCGCTTTGCCTATCTCGGAATGGATGATGTATTTTTATTACTTTTCGTTTAGTGGGTTAATTTCAATTTTATGTTTTGAAAATAAGACCTTGTTTTCAAATGCAATTTTGAAGGCAATAATATATGTGTTAATAGGAATATACTTTTTCACATCATATTTACAATTAAATTTTCTAGATTATCAATATCATTTAATTACAATGGTATTGTTTTCGTTGTTTTTAGCTTGTTTAAGTGTTAAACCTAATATTGTTTTGGAAAATAAAACAATGAGGTATTTAGGGAGTATTTCATATGGTGTTTATATGTTTCATGCTATTGCAATAAATTTTGTAGGTTTTGTTTTTTTAAAAATTGTGCCCTCAACAATTTTTAGTTATAACATTTTTATTGTAATCTTTTTTGTGTTGGTATTTAGTATAACTATTATGGCATCTCATTATTCATTTAAATACTACGAATCATATTTTTTGAAAAAGAAAAATAGTAGTAGAGCTTAATTGTTGAAGATAACTTTATTTTGAGTATCGTAAAATTGAATTATTGAGAGCCATTCTATTTAAATAAAATACGCAACTTTACATTTCGTATTTTCGTAAATTTGCATTCTTAAATAGAAAGTTAATATTTAATTTTTATTTAAGAAAGATTAAAAAAAACCGAAATGAGTAAGACATTATTTGACAAAGTATGGGATTCACATGTGGTAAAACATGTAGAAGATGGGCCAGATGTATTGTTTATAGACCGTCATATGGTTCATGAAGTAACAAGTCCAGTAGCCTTTTTAGGAATAAAAAATAGAGATATTGGTGTGTTATATCCAAATAAAACTTTTGCTACGGCAGATCATAATACACCCACAATAAACCAACACTTACCTGTAGAAGATCCACTTTCTGCAAACCAGTTAATGGCCTTAGAAGAAAATGCTAAAGCACATGGTATTAGCCATTGGGGATTAGGGCATGAAAAAAATGGGATTGTACATGTTGTAGGTCCAGAGTATGGAATTACACAACCTGGTGCGACTATTGTTTGTGGAGACTCTCATACATCTACTCATGGAGCTTTTGGAGCTATAGCCTTTGGTATTGGAACTTCAGAAGTAGAAATGGTTTTAGCTACACAATGCATTATGCAGCCAAAACCTAAAAAAATGCGTATTAACGTAAAAGGAAGTTTAAACTTTGGAGTAACACCTAAAGATGTAGCTTTATATATTATTTCAAAATTAACCACTTCTGGAGCTACAGGTTATTTTGTAGAATATGCGGGAGATGTGTTTGAAAATATGACTATGGAAGGTCGTATGACGGTTTGTAACTTAAGTATAGAAATGGGTGCCCGTGGGGGTATGATTGCTCCAGACGAAAAAACATTCGAATATGTAAAAGGTAGAGAACACACACCTACAGGCGCAGCTTGGGATAAGGCAATGGCATATTGGAAAACCTTAAAAACAGATGCCGATGCTACTTTTGATAAAGAGTTAACCTTTGATGCTTCGGATATTGAACCTATGATTACTTACGGAACCAATCCAGGAATGGGAATGGGAATTTCTAAAAGTATCCCTAACGCTAATCAAGTAGAAGGAGGAGAAGCAACCTATAAGAAGTCTTTAGGATATATGGACTTTAACGAAGGCGAAGATATGATTGGTAAACCAATTGATTTTGTGTTTATAGGAAGTTGTACTAATGGACGTATTGAAGACTTTAGAGCTTTTGCATCAATAATCAAAGGACGTAAAAAAGCAGATCATGTAACGGCTTGGTTAGTGCCTGGATCGCATAAAGTTGAAGCAGCAATAAAAGAAGAAGGGATTTTAGATATTATTCAAGAGTCTGGTTTCGAATTGCGAGAGCCAGGATGTTCAGCTTGTTTAGCAATGAATGATGATAAAGTACCAGCAGGAAAATTAGCGGTTAGTACAAGTAATCGTAATTTTGAAGGTCGCCAAGGTCCTGGGTCAAGAACTTTATTAGCTTCACCACTAGTAGCTGCTGCTGCTGCGGTAACAGGAAAAGTAACTGATCCTCGCGAGTTAATGAATTCGTAAAATGGATTTACGATTAACTGTTGACTTTTAGTCTGTAGTTATAAAAAATCAAATAAAAAGAATACTGCTAATAGCCAAGTGCTAATAGCCAAAAGCTACATAAAATGGCATACGATAAATTTGAAATATTAACAAGTACGGCGGTACCACTTCCAATAGAGAATGTAGATACCGATCAAATCATCCCAGCTCGTTTCTTAAAAGCTACAGAACGTAAAGGTTTCGGAGATAATTTATTTCGCGACTGGCGATACAATGGAGACGATACCCCAAAAACAGACTTTGTTTTAAACGATGCTACGTATTCGGGAAAAATATTAATAGGAGGTAAAAACTTTGGTTCAGGTTCATCTCGTGAACATGCTGCTTGGGCAGTTTATGATTATGGATTTCGTTGTGTAATCTCTAGTTTTTTTGCCGATATTTTTAAAGGAAATTGTTTAAATATAGGAGTGTTACCAGTACAGGTTAGCGCAGAATTTGCAAGTAAAATATTTGCAGCTATAGAAAAAGATCCTAAAACAGAAATAGAAGTAAATTTACCTAAACAAAAGGTAACACTATTAGTTACTGGCGAAAGTGAATCTTTTGATATTAATGGGTATAAGAAAGAAAATATGCTTAATGGTTTTGATGATATTGATTATCTTCAAAACATTAAAAAAGATATTACAGCATTCGCTGAAGATTTACCTTTATAGGACAAAAGCATTTATATAATTTAAAGCGTTTCGACTATAAAGTTGAAGCGCTTTTGATGTTTATAGTCAAAAACAAAGTTATGTAATTACTAGTTTTGGACAATAAAGTTTGAAAAGATAAAGATTGTGTAACTTTTGAAAATAGAATCTAAAATACTTATGAGCAAACGATATATAGAAATAATGGATACTACGCTTCGCGATGGAGAACAAACATCGGGAGTATCTTTTTCAGCTACAGAAAAATTAACTTTAGCTAAACTATTGCTTTTAGAACTTAAAGTAGATAGAATTGAAGTAGCGTCTGCCAGAGTGTCTAAAGGAGAATTTCAAGCAGTAAAAGATATTACATCGTGGGCTTCGGCTAATAATTTAATAGATTGTATTGAAGTATTATCATTTGTGGATAAAGGTATATCTATAAATTGGATGATAGAAGCAGGTGCCAAGGTTCAAAATTTATTAACCAAAGGTTCTTTAAATCATCTTACTCATCAACTCAAAAAAACACCAGAACAACACTTTGCTGATATTAAGGCTAATATTGACTTGGCAAAAAGTAAAGGAATTGATACAAATGTATATTTAGAAGATTGGAGTAATGGAATGCGAGATTCTAAAGAATATGTGTTTCAATATTTAGATTTTTTAACGCTACAACCCATTAAAAGAGTATTACTACCAGATACATTGGGTGTAATGACTTACGAAGAATCCAAAGAATTTGTATCTCAATTAATAAAGCGTTACCCAAATACACATTTCGATTTTCATGCTCATAACGATTACGATTTAAGTGTGGCTAATGTTATGGAAGCTATAAAAGCAGGAGCTCATGGGTTGCATTTAACTGTAAATGGTATGGGCGAACGTGCCGGAAATGCCCCAATGGCAAGTGTAATAGCGGTACTTAACGATTTTTTAAATAAAGGAGTTAGTATTAAGGTCGAAGAAAAAGCATTATATAAAGTAAGTAAGCTTGTAGAAAATTTTTCAGGATTTAGAATTCCAGTTAATAAACCTGTAGTAGGGGATAATGTTTTTACACAAACAGCAGGAATTCATGCCGATGGAGATAATAAGAAGAATCTTTATTTTAATGATTTAATGCCCGAGCGTTTTGGACGCAAACGTAAATACGCTTTAGGAAAAACATCAGGCAAAGCTAACATCGAAAAAAATTTAGAAGAACTTGGTTTAGAGTTAGGGCAAGAAGAAATTAAGAAAATAACCCAGCGTATTATAGAACTTGGGGATAAAAAGGAAGTGCTTACTAAGGATGATTTGCCTTATATTATTTCTGATGTGTTAGATAATAATGTATACGATCAGAAAGTGATTGTAGAATCTTATGTTTTAACACATTCAAAGGGATTAAAGCCTTCTACCACAGTTTTAATAAATTTTGATGGAGAGTTATTTGAAGAGCATGAACAAGGAGACGGGCAGTTTGATGCCTTTATGAATGCGTTACGAAAACTCTATAAAAAAAGAGGGAAGTATATTCCAGAATTAATAGATTACTCCGTACGGATCCCTCCAGGAAGTCATTCAGATGCGTTATGTGAAACAGTAATAACGTGGAAAGATAAATCAAAAGAATTTGTATCTAGAGGGTTAGATAGTGATCAAACAGTATCTGCCATAAAGGCCACTGAAAAGATGCTTAATATTATAGAGTTTAATTAGTAAGTATATTTTTTATCTTTGTTGGTTAAATTTTAAATATAACAATTGTGTAGGTCCTAAATATGTAGTAGCTCAAAACAGAGGCATAAAAGTAATTTTAATTTTTATGCCAAAATAGGAATTAATAGTTCGCAATTAATTTTAGAGAAGGATACATTTGTTTCTAATGATTTTGGAAACCTTCTTTTTTTCGAAATCAATTTTCTGCTAATTTGAAATTGAAATCGAATTTTAATTTCTCCTATGGAGGAGGCTTCAATTATAAAAAAATACAGAGTTGAGGCTCGCTTTAATAGTAAAAGGGATTTAAGATGGGACTATGTAGCAATATCCCCATTTAAAGGTTTTTCCTTTTTTGTGGCGTATAAACTATCTTTAATATTTATGATGTGTACGATTAGGTTGAAATTTGTTGGATGTCATTACTTATAATTTCTTTAACTTTACTAATATCAACCAAATCAGACTTTCCGTTAGAGGTTTTGACTAATAAATAAATATATTTTTTAATATACTCTTCTCTTAAATTATCATCTAAATGGTTTTTAGTATCTACCACAATAAAGTTAACTAAAGATCTTATTATTTTAGTGAGCTCTATATTTGTTAAGTTTGAATCTAACATTATGCCGTTTATTGAAAGTTTTGGTGCTAGGAAAAATAGTTTTGTTTATATAAAAGTATGAGAAGTTCTTTTATTTGTGTTGAAATAAAAGAATTCTACTTTTAGCAAATCGACTAATGACAATTTTAGGCGTTAATGAGTTTTTCGAATAAAGAGATATTTGTTTTTTTAATTAAAGAAGATTGTGAATTTATCTTAATGTTGCTAAGAAAATACAAGGTCAATTTTATACGAATTTTAAAAAAACAAAACAGATTTTAATTTAGAGCAAGGAGTTTTATAATTTAATTTTTTAGATATGATATACGGTTTTAATATAGAAAAAACTAATTAAGCATTTTAGGTAAAGACAACCATTTTATGTAAGGCATCTTCAATAGTCTCAATTTCTTCAAAAGTAAGTAACAAACGTAGGCCATTACGAGTTTGTTTTTCTTTCATTTTTACTTCGGTGGGGTTTTGCTGTACAAATTGTAGCACTAAGTTAAAAGTAGGACTTTGATAAAAATCGGATTGTTGGTCGCTAATAAAATAACCAATAAGGCGATTGTTTTTTAATATAATTTTCTCTAAACCAATCTTTGTAGCAATCCATTTAAGTCGTACGCTATTTAATAAATCTATTGCTTGGGTGGGTAGTTCTCCAAAACGATCTACTAATTGTTTTTCAAAAACAATTAGCGCTTCTTCTGTTTTTAATGTATTAAGTTCGGTGTAAAGACTAAGACGTTCAGATATACTATTTATATAATCATCTGGAAATAGTAGAGAAAAATTGGTGTCAATTTGTGTGTCTTTTAAGTACACCTTATCAGCTTCGTCGTTGTTATAAAGTTCTTTAAATTCATTTTGTTTTAATTCTTCAATAGCTTCATTTAATATTTTTTGATAAGTATCAAAACCTATTTCATTAATAAAACCACTTTGTTCACCACCTAATAAATCTCCAGCTCCCCTTATTTCAAGATCTTTCATAGCTATTTGAATGCCGCTTCCTAAATCAGAAAATTGAATTAAGGCTTGTATGCGCTTGCGTGCATCGTCAGTCATAGCAGAAAAAGGAGGAGTAATAAAATAACAAAACGCCTTTTTGTTACTTCTACCTACGCGCCCACGCATTTGGTGTAAATCTGAAATACCAAAATTATTAGCGCTATTAATTAATATAGTGTTAGCGTTAGGTACGTCTAGTCCACTTTCGATAATAGTGGTAGAGACTAAAACATCAAAAGCACCATCCATAAAACGAAGCATTAGCTCTTCCAGTTTTTTTCCTTCCATTTGTCCATGACCCACAGCAACTTTAGCATCAGGAACCAATCGTTGAATCATTCCAGCTACCTCTTTAATGTTTTCAATACGATTGTGTATAAAAAAGACCTGTCCTCCTCGCTGCACTTCATAAGATACTGCATCCCTAATCATTTCTTCGTTAAATCGAATTACTTGGGTTTCTATAGGGTATCTATTTGGAGGAGGAGTGGCTATAGTAGATAAATCTCTTGCCGCCATTAAACTGAATTGAAGCGTTCGTGGTATGGGAGTAGCAGTTAATGTTAAGGTATCTACGTTGGCTTTAATTGTTTTAAGCTTGTCCTTTACAGCAACACCAAATTTTTGCTCTTCATCAATAATTAACAGACCAAGATCTTTGAAAGAAACAGATTTATTTACAATTTGATGTGTGCCTATTATAATATCTACCTTACCGTTAGCAAGCTCTTCTAAAGTTTCTTTTTTTTGTTTAGCAGTTCTAAAACGATTTAAGTAGTCTACAGTTACAGGGAAGTCTTTTAAGCGTTCGCTAAACGTTTTGTAGTGTTGGAATGCTAAAACAGTGGTAGGAACCAATACAGCAACTTGCTTTCCGTTATCTACAGCTTTAAAAGCTGCTCTTATAGCTACTTCTGTTTTTCCAAAACCAACATCTCCACAAACCAACCTATCCATAGGTTGCTCCCCCTCCATATCGGCTTTTACATCTGCTGTAGCAGTACTCTGATCTGGGGTATCTTCATACAAAAAAGAAGCTTCTAATTCATGTTGAAGATAACTATCTGGAGCATATTGGAATCCTTTTTGTAATTTTCGTTTAGCATATAACTTTATAAGGTTGTAAGCAATATGCTTTACTCGTGCCTTTGTTTTTTGTTTTAATGTTTTCCAAGCTTTTGAGCCTAGTTTATTTATTATAGGAGCTTTTCCATCCTTTCCATTAAACTTGGAAATTTTATGAAGAGCGTGTATGCTTAAGTATAAAATATCTCGCTCTCCATAAATTAATTTAATAGCTTCTTGTTTACGTCCATCTACATCTATTTTTTGAAGACCTGCAAATTTTCCAATTCCATGGTCTATGTGCGTAACATAGTCACCTATTTCTAAATTAGTTAATTCTTTAATGGTAATAGCTTGTTTTTTAGTATAACCATTTTTTAAATTGAATTTATGATAACGTTCAAAAATTTGATGATCGGTATAACAAATTATCTTGTTTTTTTGGTCTACGAATCCTTGATATAAAGATAGTACTAAGGTCTTATAATGTACTTCAGTTTCCATATCCTCAAAAATGTCATGAAAACGTTTAGCTTGTTGGTCACTTACACAACATATATAATTGGTAAAACCGTTGTTGTGATTTTGATTAAGATCTTCGATTAATAAATTGAATTGTTTATTGAAAGAAGGTTGAGGTTTAATAGAAAAATCTAAGGTTGTTAGCTCTCTATTGTTTGTTACAGGAGTAGAAATATTAAATTGGACATGCTGAAATTTAAATAACAAGTCGGCAATAAGTTGGCTATCACAAAATAAATTTTCAGGAGTATTTCGTTTTATTTCAGAGTCTATTTTATTAAAAACAGTAATTGCCTTGTCAAATAAATGGTCTATTCGGTTATATAATAACTCTAATTGTTCTGTAATTATAATACTCTCTTTAGATATAGATTGAAAAAAAGAAATTCGATTTTCCTCTTCAGTTTTGTGTTCTATATTAGGAATTACCGTTATTTTTTGGATTTTGTTAATTGATAATTGACTTTCTATATCAAAAGTTCGAATACTATCTACTTCATCACCAAAAAATTCAATTCGATAAGGTTCCTTATTGCTAAAAGAAAAAACGTCTATAATACCTCCTCTAACAGAAAACTCTCCTGGTTCGGTAACAAAGTCAACACGTTTAAATTGATATTCAAATAGTATTTCGTTTACAAAATCAATACTTAATGTATCTCCAATTTTAATACTTAAAGTATTTTTTTGAATAGATGATTTGGTAACTACTTTTTCAAAAAGAGCGTCTGGAAAAGTGACAATAAATAAAGGATTATCACTTTCGTTAATTGTGTTTAAGACCTCGGCACGTTGGAGTACGTTAGCATTATCAATTTCATCTATTTGGTAAGGACGTCTATAACTTCCTGGGTAAAAAAGAGTGTTTTGTTTTCCTAAAATAACTTCAAGATCATTATAATAATAAGCAGCGATTTCTTTATTGTTTGCTATTAAAATATGTGTTTTAGAAAGTTTAAGATAGCTATTGGTAAGTGTAAAAGAAACGGCAGAGCCTATTAGATTTTTAGCATATATGTTATTATTAGATTGAAGTGCATCTACAAATTGTTGATTAATCAACCCACTTTCAAAAACGTCTAAAACTTTTTTACTGCCCACTACTTTTTTTGGCAAAGATACATAAAGGGAGATTTTATGAAAGTGTATTTTTTCAAGGATTTATTAAATCAAATAAAAGATGTATTTAGAGTGGAAATAAATTTTAATAAGATTTATTTTTTTACACGATGTTCATTTTGTTTTATATAGGCACTCCATCCATTATAATTTTTTTGATTAGATAACGGATTGGAAGAATTGTAAAAGTGGCATACAGCAGCTGCTAATCCGTCTGTAGAATCTAAATTCTTAGGAATTTCTTTAAGTTTTAGCATACTTTGTAGCATTTTTGCAACCTGCTCTTTACTAGCATTTCCATTGCCAGTAACGGCCATTTTAATTTTTTTAGGAAGATATTCAGTAATAGGTATTTCTCTGCTTAATCCTGCTGCCATAGCTACTCCCTGTGCTCTCCCTAATTTTAGCATAGATTGAACATTTTTGCCAAAAAAAGGAGCTTCAATAGCAATTTCGTCGGGGTGGTAAGTATCTATAAGTTGAACCGTTCGTTCAAATATTTTTTTAAGCTTCAAATAGTGGTCAGAATATTTGGTAAGATGTAACTCGTTTAATTGCACAAATTCCATTTTTTTGCCAATTACTTTAATAATTCCAAATCCCATTATAGTGGTTCCTGGGTCAATACCTAATATAATACGCTCTTTTTGCAATGTGTTAATAAGGTTTAAAAATAAGTGGAACTTTATAGCTACTATTTACAATAATACCATTTATAGTTGCTGGTTTTATAGGCGATAAGTTTTTAAATATAGTTTCTATTTGTTCTCTTAAAATGTGATTACTACTATTTTTTATCGTGTTTAATATTAATAAGCTGTCTTTTCTAACAGTAGTATAGATCCAAATAGTATCGTTCTCTTTTATTTTAGACTCAACTTTCCAATTTGTAAGTCCTTTATGTAATTCAGTTATTAATTGTTGTTGAAAACATTTTTTCTCAGACAAAGAATTACATGGGGATATTTGAGGGTATAAATCTAATCCATTAGTTTGAATTTCCTGAATACGTTGTTGAAATAATTTTTGTTTATCAACTTTAGATAAATTAGAAAAATTACAACTGGTAAAGAAGAGTAATAAGGAAGTACAAAATGTATCGATGTTTCGCATTAAGATAATATAATATTGCAATTTAAGGTTTTTAAAGGTATTTTTAGTTTGTTTACCTTTATAGAAACGCAGATTTAAAAGCGAATAAGTAAAATGGATATATTTTTTGTAGTATTAGGATTAACATGCGTATGTGTTGGTGTATTGGGGAGTTTTATGCCTGTATTACCAGGACTTCCAATAAGTTGGGTAGGACTTTTATTATTACACTTTACCTCTATAATTCCAATAAACTATATGTATTTAGGCATATGGTTAGTAATTGCTATTATGATATCGATCTTAGATTATATAATTCCTGTCATAGGAGCAAAAAAATATGGTGGGAGTAAATATGGTATGTGGGGAACTACTTTTGGACTAATTGTGGGGATATTTTTCCCACCATTGGGATTTATAATAGGTCCCTTTTTAGGAGCCTATATTGGAGAAATGATATATCAAAATAATTCTAAAATAGCGACTAGAGCAGCTTGGGGATCTCTTATGGGGTTTTTAGCTTCAACGTTTATGAAGTTTATTTTTGGAATTGTATATATAGGTCTTTTTGTAGCTAAACTTATAGAGTATAAGGAAGAGTTTTTTAATTAATGTATTTCGGCACTTAATCCAGCATCTAGTAGAGCAGTACATTTTGGTTCAAGTTCTTTGTAATGACCAGTTTTCACAGAACATTTGCCTTTATAGTGTACTAATAATGCGCATTGTTCAGCCTGTATAGAGTCATGATTACACACTTTTATTAATGTATTAATTACATGGTCAAAAGTATTTACTTCATCATTAAATAATATAATTTGATTATTATCATTTAATTGAGTTTTGATTTCTGTTTTCTCTAAAACCTCTGGTGTAGCATCAAATATCATGATGAATAACTTATTTTAATTAAGTATTATTTAATTTTTCTAAAATAGGCAGCAACCCAATTTTTACGTATTAACTTATTCTCAAAAATCAAGCCAACTGCGTTGCATTTGCTTTTAATTTGATCTAAGTCTTCTAAGTAAAATCCACTTAGTAGCAATTCCCCCTCAAAATTCATACAATTTGAATAAATAGAGAGGTCTTTTAACAGAATATTACGATTTATATTTGCAATAATAAAATCATACTTTTTTTTTGTTAAAAGATTAGCATCTCCTTCATAAACGTTTATTTCAGAACAATTATTTCGTTCTATGTTTTCTTTTGTGTTTAAATAGCACCAATTATCAATGTCAATAGCATCTATAGGCGTAGCACCTCTTTTTTCAGACAGTATTGCAAGTACTCCTGTGCCACAACCCATATCTAGTGTTTTTTTGTTTTTTAGGTCTAGTTTTAGTAGATGCTGAATCATCATATGGGTGGTTTCGTGATGCCCAGTTCCAAAAGACATTTTAGGTTCAATAATAATATCGTATTTCACATCTTTTTTGTCGTGAAAAGGAGCTCTAACATAACAAGTTTCGTCTACAGTAATAGGATTAAAGTTTTTTTCCCATTCAGTATTCCAATTAACTTGCTCTATTTCTTTTTTAGTAAAAGAAATTTCAAATTCATTAGAATTTAAAACATAAATATTGTCTAAAAGTTCGTTGTTCCATTCCTCCTTTTTAATAAAAGCTTCTAAGCCTGTTTCGGTCTCAACAAAACTTTCAAAACCAACGTTCCCTAATTCTGCTAATAAAATTTCAGTAGCAGGTTGTAAAGGCAAAATGTTAAAATAATATCCAATATATTTAGGAGTCATAATAGTTGTTTTTAAAGTAAAGGAACAATTTGTTCTAATTTCATGCCTCTAGAGCCCTTAATAAGTATTAAGCTATCTTTAATGACATGATTTTTAAAATATAAAAGTAAGGATATCGTGTCGGTAAATACTTTTATTTTTTCAGAATCAATATGACATTCGGAAAAGTGATTTCCAACAAGGAATATATTGTTAATATTACTATTGGTTATTAAATTTACAATTTGTTGGTGTTCTTGTTTTGCATACATCCCAAGTTCAAACATATCGCCCAGTATAATTGTTTTTTGACTTTTTGAAGTTTCGATGTTTATCAAATTAGACAAAGCAGCGCTCATGCTACTCGGATTTGCGTTGTAAGCATCTAATATAATTTCGATAGAATCTTTTTGAATTAATTCGGAACGGTTATTTATGGGAATATAATTTTCTATAGCCTCCTTAATTTGATTTGTGTTAATTTTAAAATAATTTCCAATAGCTATACTAGCGGCTATATTTGTGTAATTATATGCTCCAATAAGGTTAGATGAAATAATTTTTTTGTCGAATTTTACTTTTACAAAAGGAGAAGTTTCTAGAATGCTAATTCCTAAATAATTGTTATTTTTTT
Organism: uncultured Aquimarina sp.; assembly: GCA_938011245.1. Lineage (GTDB taxonomy): Bacteria > Bacteroidota > Bacteroidia > Flavobacteriales > Flavobacteriaceae > Aquimarina. Next base: position 19,660 of record CALLUJ010000103.1, read on the forward strand.
TTGAAAATAGAATGTGATTCATTTTTAAAGCTAAAGGCAATAATTTTTGGTCTTCAGAATTGCAAAAAATAGTTCCTCTATTTTGTTGTATAGCTTTATAGAGTTCGGTTTTTCCAATTAAAATATTATGTTCACTTCCAAATCCTTCAAGGTGCGCTTTTCCAATGTTAGTTATATAGCCATAATTGGGCTTTGCAATAGCGCATAATGTTTCGATTTCTTTTAAATGATTAGCACCCATTTCTACAACACCTATTTCGGTGTTCGTATTCATAGATAATAACGTGAGAGGAACACCGATATGATTGTTTAAATTTCCTTTAGTGGAAGTACAAGCGTATTTTTTGCTAAGTATAGTGTGGATTAATTCTTTCGTAGTAGTTTTTCCGTTGCTTCCAGTTAAAGCAATAATAGGAATATTTAGGTACTCTCTATGAAAACTAGCTAACTTTTGTAGTGTAGATAATACATTTGTAACAAGAATACAATTTTTGGTTTTATATTTGGCTTCGTCAATTATAGCAAAAGAGGCACCTATATTTACGGCTTGTTGAGCAAATTTGTTTCCGTTAAAATTATCTCCTTTTAGAGCAAAAAACAATTCTCCTTTTTTAAGGTTGCGAGTGTCTGTGCAAACGCTATTGCTTTTTAAAAATATTTTATGAATTTGTTCAATAGTCATATATTATAAAAGTAAAAAAACCTCGACATATCGTCGAGGTTTAAAAATAAATATTTTATAAAAATGATGATTATTCTGTAGGGCGTTTTACATCAGTAAACTTGTCACCTACACGAGAAACAGCATTTCTAAATCCTATATAATCAGTAGCCATATCCTGAGGGAAATATCTACGTTGTGCAGGGTCTAACCAATAAGCACGATCTTTCCAAGAACCACCTTTATACACACGTACATTATCATCTATAAGTGTTTTTCTTTTGGTAGACTTATCATACTCTCTTTTTAATGTGCCATCTTCATTTGCAGTTACGCTATGGTTTGGAGAGTTGTACATTGCCTTAGTTGGATTTCCTTGAATTTCTTCAAATGCTTCGTAATAACGAGAAGATTGTTTGTCTCCATCTCTATAATTACGATTATCGCTTTCAGAAAAATTAGTTCTTAAGTATGTTTCATTTTCATCGATAGGAACCTGTTTAATTTGTCCAGGTAATGATCTAGCTATAATTTTTCCGTTACTTAATGTGTCATAAACAATTTCATTAGTTCCTAGTACGGTAACAGAACCATCACTCGCAATAGCATTTTTAGTGTAAACGTTTCCTCTATAGTAGTTGAAATCATTAAAATCATCATCAACAATTGGACGATAAACATCGGCAACCCATTCAGCAACATTTCCGGCCATATCATACAGCCCATAATCATTTGGAGGATAACTTTTAATTTCTGCTGTTATATCGGCTCCATCATCACTCCATCCAGCAATACCTCCATAATCACCATTAGCTTGTTTAAAGTTGGCTAATTGATCTCCATATCTGTTTTTCTTTCCAGATCGAGTGTATTGTCCTTTCCAAGGGTATTTCTTTTTACCTCTATAGATATTATAGTTTCTTAATTCTTTTAATCCTAAAGCAGCATATTCCCATTCTACTTCGGTAGGTAGTCTATATTTTGGAGGAATATCTCCTGAGTTTTTCTTAGGAAAACGGTTTCCTGTTCCTGTAGAGGCAGCATCACCAGTAGATGTTTCTTCGCCAGTTTCAGGGTCAATACTTACATTTTTAGCGGCAGCATTGCTTTCGCGTTCAAGGTCTTTTAATCTTTTTTGAGATTCAGAACCTCCTAAAAGTAGATTTTCATCTCCTCCATACACACCACTAGGTGCTACTTCATATGCATCAGAATCAAAAGGAGATCCTACAGGAGCTGTATAGGCAGCTTCTTTGGCTAAATAACCTTTTTCTATTAAGGTGCGTTCGTTTACCCTATTAGTTCTCCAATTACTAAATTCAACAGCTTGTATCCAAGAAACTCCTACTACAGGATAATTGCGATAAGCAGGGTGTCTAAGGTAATTGTTTGTCATTACCTCATTAAAACCTAATCGATTTCTCCACACCAAAGTATCAGGTAAGGCTCCATAATAAATATTTCTGTAATCAGGATTAGACGGAGGGAAGAAGTGTTTTGTCCATTCCAAATATTCGAGGTACATAAGGTTTGTAACTTCCGTTTCATCTAAATAAAAGGATTGTACATGCTGTTGTGTAGGAGTGTTGTTCCAGTCGTGCATTACATCATCTTGTACTCTCCCCATTGTAAAAGTACCACCCTCGATAGGAACGGTACCCACGGGGGTTTCTTGTTCTTGGTAATTGTAATTTACTTTGAAAATACCACCTTTTTCATTGTGTGGATTTCCCGTAGCTCTAGATTTAGTTTTATAGTTTTCACTGGTGTTACAGCCAACTAATAGTGTGCCAAATATAGAGGCGGAAAGTAGGTTAAAAAGAATTTTTTTATTCATAATCAACAATCTATTTGTAGGTAATAGGATTTGCAATATAACAATTAACGCTCTAATTTCAATTTTATTTTAGATTTAATTATTGTTGTTTAATTTAGCAGTAATTATAATAAATACAGTCTCAATAAAAATTATTGATATACTAAGGTTAATTTATTATTGTTATAAGACTATGGAATATATATTAAAAGCTATCTTCTTTTTTGGGTGTTTTAGCTTGGGGTTTTCTCAAGAAAGAACAGTTAAAATAGAATGGATGAGTGCTGATGATTTATTAATAACATCTAGTAAAATTAATGTAGAAGGAGCAGATCCTTTTTTTGTAGATGAATCGGGGTTTACAGAAGAGTTAATTTCTACATGGAGTAGAGGGCAAACAAGTTATGTAGGCTCTGTGGCTTCTGGAGTGGTTTTGGAGCCTGTATCGCAAATGTTAGTAGATAGAGTGGATGTTAATTTGTTGCCTAATACATTTGAAGTTTCGGTATCTGCTAAGATGGGTAGGGATAAGTATTTAGAGGTTTTAAGTTTTAATCCATTGGTGTACTCTAAAGGACAAATTAAAAGGATTGTCTCTTTTAATTTGCAAAAAAGAGATTTATCGCGAAGGAGCGCAAAAAATTTATCGGTACCGTCAAGGTCTTCATCAGTATTAGCTACGGGGCAATGGAAACGATTTGAAATTGACCAAACGGGAGTATATAGAGTTACGGCCAATTTTTTATCGTCCATTGGTTTAAATTTAAATGGAGTTGACCCTAGAACAATTAAAATATACGGAAATGGAGGGAAACCTTTGCCTTATGAAAATTCTCAAAATCGATTTTACGATGTTCCAGAAGTTCCAGTGAAAATGGTTGGAGCGGAAGATGGAGTTTTTTCAGGCGAAGATTATTTGCTTTTTTACGCTACAGGGGTTAGAGGTTTTGATGAAGATAATGATACTAATTTGAATCCATTTTCCGATAACACTTTTTATTATGTAACTACTGGGGGGGCAAATCATAAAAGTATTGTAACAGTAGAGAAAAGTAATGCGATATCAGACATAGTATTTAATACATATGATTTTGAAACCTTTATCGAGAAAGATTTGGTAAACTTGGGGGGTATTGGTCGGAAGTGGTTTGGAGATAGCTTTGGAAGAGGACAAAACCGTAGAGAATATAATTTTGATATTCCAAGCCCAGTTAAGGATTCTGATGTGGTAATTGTTTTTCCTTTTGGAGGTCTTTATCAAGTACCTCCATCTATTTCTGTAAGAGCTTCTTCGGCTAATCAAGAATCTAGAACAGTTGGCTTTCAGTCTGGTTTTAGTTCGGATGTATCTGGTTACGGAAACTCATTGCTGCAAAGGTTAGTTTTAAAAGCAGGAGAAAAACTTAATGTAACATTTGAGTTTGATCAAAAAGGAGATCCTTCTTCGCAAGTCTTTTTAGATTATTTACGAATAATGGCGAAAAGTAATTTAAGAGGGGTGGGAAGGCAATTTGTTTTTTCAAATTCGGAACAAATTTCCGCTACAGGAATTAGCGAATTTATGATATCGAATGCTGAAAATATTTCTTCTGTATGGAATGTTACTGATCCTTTTAATATTACCGAGAGACTGAATAACTCTGGTGTTGGTAATTCAAAAGAATCTGCTTTTAGTGTTAAGGTGGACTCGGGAATAGAAAGTAAATTCTTAGCTTTAGATGAGAGGGATTTTTATAGCCCAATACGATTGCAAAATTCTAATGTTTTTAATCAAGATTTAAAGGGAAATGTTTTTAGAAATGGATCTCAAAATAATTTTCAAGGTGAAATAGATTATTTGATTATTACACGATCAGATTTTGTGGATTCAGCAAATAGATTAGCCAATTTTAGAAGAAAACAAGACGGATTTAACGTTAAAGTAGTTACTGTAGATCAAATTTACAATGAATTTAGTACAGGACAACAAGATATTACTGCAATAAGAAACTTTGTGAAATATATATATGATAATGCTAATAGTGCAGAGGGTAGATTAAAGTATTTGTGCGTTATAGGGGATGGATCATACGATTACAAAGATCGTATAGAGGATAATACCAATATTGTTCCGTTGTACTTTGCAGAAAATAGTATCAATTTTGCAACGAGCTACTCTACAGATGATTATTATGGAATTATGGGAGATAATGAAGGAGATAATTTGAGAAGTGATTTGTTGGATATTGCTGTAGGTAGAATTATTGCTCCAACTCCAGATGTCGCTAACGATATGATAGATAAAATTGTTCGTTATTATAATCAAAGTAGCTACGGTACATGGAGGAATAATTTTTTGTTTGTTGCAGATGATGTAGATGATGTAATAGATGCTTCTTTAGAGCTGAAGTTAGACTTTGTGGCAGAGCAAATGAAAGCGAAACTGCCTAATGCTAATATTAGAAAAATCTTTACAGATGCTTTTGAACAAGAGTTAACATCTGCAGGAGCCCGTTATTTTCAAGCACAACAAAATCTTTTAAATGCTTTTGAGGCGGGTAGTGCGTATATTAATTATTTTGGTCATGGAGGAGAGGAAGGCTTGTCTAGTGAATTTATTTTTAGAGCAACAGATGCTCAGGAATTGACAAACAGAGACCGCTTAACGGTATTTACAACATTAACTTGTGAGTTAACTCGTTTTGATAACCCTTCAAGAGAAACTGCAGGAGAATTTTTGTATTGGAATAAAAATGGAGGAGCGGTAGCAATGTTAACAACTATTAGGAATTTATTTGTAAGCACGGGGTTAGATTTAAATCCAGTTTTAGCAGATGCACTTTTTGATGATTCGCAAAATGCTATTCCTATAGGAGAAGCATTGCGAGTTGCTAAAAACAATTTGGTTTCGCGGGGAGATAATAGACTTACAGTCTTCTGTATTGGAGATCCTGCGTTAAAGATTAGCTTTCCTAAGCCGGAGGTGGTGCTTACTAAAATAAACGATATTCAAGCTTTCAATTTTAATGGTAGTCTAAGGGCTTTGGATAAAGTTAAGTTGTCGGGAATAGTTGTAGATGCTAATAATGCGTCTCAAAATCCTTTAGAAAACTTTAATGGTGAAATAGGAGTAACTCTATTCGATAAGGATGAACAAAGAGAAACGTTGGCAAATGATGGAACTTTTTCGTGTTTAGAAATAAACAGTAATACAGGAGAAGTAACTCCTAGAAACTTTAGAGTGTGTAGTACTTCTAGCGATAATAAATTATTTACTCTTAAGTTTGAAAACATTGGTAATCAAGTTTTTAATGGAAGAGCAACAGTAGGAAAAGGAGTTTTTGATATTGAATTTGTGTTGTCCCGTAATGTTCAGTTGCCTGTGGGGGAAGGTAGGATAGGTTTTTATGCTCAAAATCAAACCGTATTGGAAGATCAAAGTGGATCGGCAAAAGTGATGATTGGAGGATTGAATACAGAAGCACCAACAGATAATGAGAAGCCATTAATAAATTTATTTTTAAATAACGAAAATTTTTTAGACGGACAGCTAGTTAATAATACGCCAGTGTTAATTGCTAGGTTGTCAGATGCTAATGGGATTAATACAGCAGGAGGCGTAGGTCACGATATTGTTGCTGTTGTGGATGGAGATGAAACTAATCCTATTAGGTTAAATGATTTTTATACAACCGAATTGAATGATTCGGCTAGGGGGATTATTAATTTTAGGTTAAAAAGTCTTTCGGAAGGACAGCATACATTGAGTTTAAGAGCATCGGATGTGTATAATAATGTTGCTTTTGAGCAAATAACATTTCAAGTAGGAGGCGAGGATGATTTTACAATTTCTGAAGTATTAAACTATCCTAATCCGTTTGTAAATTATACCGAGTTTTGGTTTAATCACACAGGACCTTCTCAAGATGTTTTAGAAGTAATGGTTAGGGTAATGACTATTACAGGGAAAGTGGTAACAACTAAATTTGCAACTTTGTCAGGAAATACTAATAGTTATAGAGGGGATATAACATGGGATGGAAAGGATGATTTTGGAAATAATGTAGGAAAAGGAGTATATTTATATAACATTGTAATAAAATCTACGTTAACTAATAAGACCGTTTCTAAACTAGAAAAACTCGTAGTTTTGTAAACGATCAGGAAGTAAAATTATATTTGTTAAAAAATTAATTAAATGAAGTTTAAATTTTCACTAGTAAATTTATTGTTTTTTGTAGGTTCTATTTCTGTATTTGCTCAATCTCCAAATCCAATTACAACAGCTTTACCCTTTTTGCAAATCGCAGCAGATGCGAGAGCAGGAGGTCTTGGAGATCAAGGAGTAGCGACATCTACAGACGTATTTTCGCAACAATGGAACTCTTCTAAATATGCGTTTGCAGAAAGGGGAATAGGTGTAGGAGTTAATATAACGCCATTTTTAACACAATTGGTGGACGATATTGTGCTAGCAAACCTAGTTGGATATAAAAAATTAGACGATCGAAGCTCAATTTCTGCAAGTTTTAGATATTTTAGTTTGGGAGAAATTGAGTTTAGAGATGGTCCAGACTCACAAGCATTTGTTCAAAAACCAAATTCATTAAGTTTTGATGTGGCTTATTCATTAAAACTAAGCGATCATTTTGCAATGTCTGTAGCGGGAAGGTATTTGCGTTCAGATTTAAGGTTGCAAACCTTAGAAGATTCGGATGCAAATGCAGGAAACGGTTTTGGAGTAGATATTTCAGGTTTTTATCAGAGCGATAAAATTCCATTTGCAAATTTTGACGGAAGATGGCGTGCAGGATTTGCAATTACTAATATTGGTCCTAAAATTTCTTTTAGTGAAGGGGAGGAGAGTTTCATTCCTACAAATCTTAGAATAGGTGGAGGGTTTGATTTTGGAATTGACTCTTATAATACAATACGTACGTCAATAGAACTTTCTAAGCTATTGGTGCCTACTCCACCAGTACCAATTGATGCTAATGGAAACGGTGCGATTGATCCAGAAGAAAATAATGTGTTTGAAGAATTTAATGACCAAAGTGCTATAGGTGGTATTTTTGAGTCTTTTGGAGATGCTCCTAGAGGAGGAGAGGAAGAATTAGAAGAAATTACATACTCTGTTGGTGTGGAATACGATTACAATAATGTATTTGCATTACGAGTAGGTTATTTTAACGAAAACGAAAATAAAGGAGCAAGACAATTTGTATCCTTAGGAGCAGGTTTTAAGTATACTTCTATAGGTTTAGATGTGTCTTATTTGTTTAATACCTCTAGTGTGCCAAGTCCTTTAGAAGGAACACTCCGTTTTGGATTAACTTTTAGTTTTGGAGAAGATTATTCAGGTTATTAGAAATTAAATAAACAATAAGAAAATGCCATTCTTTTTTTTGAGAATGGCATTTTTTTGTTTGTAAAAGCGATGTTATTTAATCTTTTCTTGTGGATAATAAAGATTTTGATACTTTTTTTAATAAAATAATACATTTTTTAAAATTCATTTTAAAAATAGAAACCGTTTTATTCCGTATTTTTATCGTACAGCTATAAAACTTATCTAAAGTGAATATGCTATTTTTGCAATAATCGCAAAACCATATCCATTAGTTTGGCGATGTTAATTTTGAACCTTATTAGAATCTAATGAAAAAAATAACCAAAGAGGTGTACCTAAGATGGTACGAAGACATGCTTTTCTGGAGAAAGTTTGAAGATAAACTAGCTCAGGTATATATTCAACAAAAAGTAAGAGGATTCTTGCATTTGTATAACGGTCAAGAAGCAATTCTAGCAGGAGCGCTCCATGCTATGGATACTACAAAAGATCGTATGATAACTGCATATAGGAACCATGTACAGCCTATTGGTATGGGAGAAGATCCTAAACGTGTAATGGCAGAGTTATATGGGAAAGAAACAGGGACTTCTAAAGGAATGGGAGGTTCTATGCATATTTTTTCTAAAGAACATCGTTTTTATGGAGGTCATGGTATTGTAGGAGGTCAAATTCCATTAGGGGCAGGATTAGCCTTTGCAGATAAATACTTTGATAGGGATAATGTAACCCTAACTTTTTTTGGTGACGGAGCGGCAAGGCAAGGATCGTTACACGAATCTTTTAATTTAGCGATGCTTTGGAATTTACCAGTGGTTTTTTGTGTTGAAAACAACCAATACGCTATGGGTACATCTGTAGAAAGAACAGCAAACCATACTGATATTTGGAAGTTAGGCTTAGGGTATGAAATGCCATGTAAACCAGTAGATGCAATGAATCCAATTAGTGTGGCAGAAGCTTTTGATGAGGCTATTACACGTGCTAGAACAGGAGGAGGACCAACATTTTTGGAGTTAAAAACATATCGTTATAGAGGACATTCAATGAGTGATGCTCAAAAATATCGAACAAAAGAAGAAGTAGCTGAATATCAAAAAATTGATCCCATTACTCAGGTTTTAGATGTTATTAAGAATAAAAAATACGCTTCAGCAAAACAAATTGAAGAAATAGATAAGCGAGTAAAAGAACGTGTTGCTGAATGTCAAAAATTTGCAGAGGAATCACCATTTCCAAAACCACAGCAAATGTACGATATGGTGTACGAGCAAGAAGATTACCCATTTTTACCACATAAAATATAATTGAAGATATGGCAACAGTAATAAATATGCCTCGTTTGAGTGATACTATGGAAGAAGGAACCGTAGCATCATGGTTAAAAAATGTTGGAGATAAAGTAGCAGAAGGAGATATTTTGGCAGAAATAGAAACCGATAAGGCTACTATGGAATTTGAATCCTTTTACGAAGGAGTCTTGCTGCATGTTGGGGTAAATGAAGGAGATACGGCACCTGTAGATCAGTTGTTGTGTATTATTGGTAAGGAAGGAGAGGATATAAGTGATTTACTTTTAGGAGAAGGAAGTGTAGAGCAAAATAATACGACGACTTCTCAAGAACAAGTAGAAGAAGTTTCTGTAGTTAGTACCGAAATTCCCACAGGAGTAGAGGTTATTACGATGCCTCGTTTAAGTGATACTATGGAAGAAGGAACTGTGGCAACATGGTTAAAACAAATAGGAGATTCGGTTTCTGAAGGAGATATTTTAGCAGAAATAGAAACCGATAAAGCTACTATGGAATTTGAGTCTTTTTACTCAGGTACACTACTACATATTGGAGTAGAGGAAGGGCAAACAGCACCAGTGGAAAGTTTGTTAGCTATTATAGGTCCTGCAGGAACAGATGTTTCAACATTAAAAGAAGGAGTGTCAACAAAACCTAAAGATGTTGAATCAACTCAACCAGTATCAGTTTCTACAGTAGAGGCTTCTAAAGAAGAAGATGTTGTGGTTGTAGGTGGGGGACGAGTATTTGCTTCGCCTTTAGCTAAAAAAATAGCGGCAGATAAAGGAATTAACTTATCTCAAGTAAAAGGAACAGGCGAGAATGGTCGTATAATTAAAAAAGATGTAGAAAACTTTACATCAACCTCAACAGTAAATGCGCCAGTTTTAAAAACGGAAAAAACAAGCAATGTAGTAGCTCCACAATTCTATACTCCAGTAGGAGAACAAATTTTTGAAGAAACTAAAAATTCTTCTATGCGTAAAACTATTGCGCGTAGATTAGGAGAATCTAAATTTACAGCACCGCACTATTACCTAACCCTAGAGGTAGATATGACTAATGCAATAGCATCACGTAAATTGATTAATGCAGTGCCAGATGTAAAAGTTTCTTTTAACGATTTAGTAGTGAAAGCTTCTGCGATGGCATTACAAAAACATCCACAAGTAAATACACAGTGGACAGATGCAGTTACTCGTATAGCAAAGCATATTAGTATTGGTGTAGCTGTGGCTGTTGAAGACGGTTTGGTGGTGCCAGTATTACCATTTACAGATCAAATGAGTTTGACTCAAATTGGAGCTAATGTTCGAACATTAGCAGGTAAAGCAAAAGATAAAAAATTAACTCCGGCAGAAATGGACGGAAGTACATTTACAGTATCTAATTTAGGAATGTTTGGAATTACGTCGTTTACAAGTATAATTAACCAACCTAATTCTGCAATCCTTTCTGTTGGTGCTATTGTAGAAAAACCAGTTGTTAAGAACGGACAAATTGTTGTAGGAAATACTATGACGTTAAGTTTGGCTTGTGATCATCGTACCATAGATGGAGCTACAGGAGCAGCGTTTTTACAAACACTAAAAACATACTTAGAAAACCCAGTAACTATGTTAGCGTAGTTGTTTTAGGAAATGATTTTGACAAAAACCTCGCTTTTAAGTGAGGTTTTTGTTTTTAATAATCTATTATATTTAGATTTTAAAAAGAAGAATAAATAAGAAGTTAATAACCATGATTTTTACAGATACACATTCTCATATTTATAGTGATGCTTTTTTTGAAGATCAAGAACAAATGATACAAAGAGCCTTTGATGCAGGAGTAGAGCGTATTTTTGTGCCAGCAATAGATTCCGAAACAACAAATGCGATGTTTCAAATTCAAGAAAAGTATCCCGAAAATGTTTTTTTAATGATGGGACTTCACCCTACATATGTTAAAGAGAATTATAAAAATGAACTGATGCATGTGAAGAATCAATTGTCTCAAAAAAAGTTTTATGCCGTTGGGGAAATAGGTATGGATTTGTATTGGGATAAGAGCTATAAGAAAGAGCAGCAAGAAGCTTTTCATTTTCAAATTGAATTGGCAAAAAAATATCACTTACCAATAAATATTCATTGCAGAGAAGCTTTTGAGGAGACATTTGAAGTTTTAGAAGCGAATAAGGGAGCTGATTTGTCGGGAATATTTCATTGTTTTACAGGAAACAAAGAGCAAGCATTAAAGGCTATTGATTGTGGTATGAAATTAGGGATAGGAGGAGTAATTACGTTTAAGAATGGTAAGATAGACCAGTTTTTGAAAGAAATACCTCTAGAGCATATCGTGTTAGAAACCGATGCGCCTTATTTGGCTCCAGTGCCTTATAGAGGTAAGAGGAACGAATCTTCTTATGTGGTTAATGTGGCAGAAAAATTAGCAACTATTTACAATATTTCGTTAGATGAAATAGCAAAAATTACTACTCAAAATTCTAAAGCTGTTTTTGGGATTTAGCCATGTTTAAAGCTATTTTAAAAACGAATTTATTAAATTGGTAAGATATGGAAGAATCTATATTGCTAATTTATACAGGAGGAACTATTGGAATGGTTTTAAATGAGGACTTAGGGCTTTTAGAGCCGTTTAACTTCGATAATTTACTTAAGCAAATACCACAATTACAAAAATTTGATGCCCATATTAATACAATTAGCGTAGAAGTCCCTAAGGATTCTGCAACAATGCGATTTAAAGACTGGGTGGAATTGGGGCAATTAATCTTCGATAACTATTACTCATATTCTGGTTTTGTAGTGCTTCATGGTACAGATACTATGGCTTATACAACCTCTGCATTAAGCTTTATGTTTTCTAATTTAAGAAAGCCAATTATATTTACGGGATCTCAATTACCTATTGGGGAAGTGCGTACAGATGCTATTGAAAATGTGTTAACATCTATTGAACTAGCACTGTTGAAAGAAAAAGGAAGGCCTTTAATTAATGAAGTGTGTCTTTATTTTGGAAATCAATTATTTAGAGGAAATTGTGTTACTAAAATTAGTAGCGAGAATTTTAACGCTTTTGTGTCCCCACATTGTCCTGTATTAGCTACTTCTAATATTAAGTTAGAGGTTAATAAGTCGTTGCTTATGTCAAATAAAGGCTCCCTTTTATTTTCATCGGAGTTGGGTAGTTCAGTGTTTGTTTATAAAATACATCCTGCAATTTCAAAAGATCAATTCGAAAAAGTGTGTGAATTTGTAAAATTTAAAGTTTTGATTATAGAATCTTATGGGGCGGGAACTGTATTTTTAGAAAATTGGTTTGTAAAAAACTTAGAAATGTTAATTTCTAAAGGAATTTTTGTAATTAATGTTTCTCAATGTGTATTTGGTAAAGTAGATTTTTTATATGAAAGCTCTAAGGTGCTGTTGGATAGCGGTTTAATTAGTTCTGGATCTATGACATTGGAAGCTGTAATTACTAAATCGATGCATTTATTAGCTAAAAATTTGAAAAGTAAAGAGTTTAAAACTCAATTTCTTACAAATACAGCAAAAGAGTTGTGCTAAATTTTACTTTATACTTTACTAAATCAGTATTTTTTTATTTATTTGTTATCCTAATCATTATAGTTTACTAAATTTGACGACTAGGTAATTTTGTATATTGCAAAAGCGTTCTTTAGATTAGAACAAAAAATAATTTTAATAAAACTTATAATTCTTAAGACTTAGACTAATGAAAAAAATCTTTTCAATTTTAGCTATCGCTGGAGCCATGACTTTCGGTAGTGTGGTAAATGCAACAACAACTGCGGCAACGGTTGAAACTACAACAGTAGCAACAGCAATTCAAGAAGATGCAAGTGCATCTCCTGCAGAAGAAGTTTCTTTTCATCAAGGCCTTAAAAAGCGCTTTATTGAGGGGGGGCCAGAATTTATGGGAATTGTATTAATTTGTTTAATTTTAGGATTAGCTATTGCAATTGAAAGGATTATATATTTAAACTTAGCAACTACCAATACGGGAAAACTTCAGAAAAATGTAGAAGATGCTTTAGCTAGTGGAGGTGTAGAAGCAGCAAAGGAAGTATGTCGAAATACTAAAGGGCCTGTAGCTTCTATTTACTATCAGGGATTAGATCGCGCAGACGAGAGTTTAGAAGCAGCAGAAAAAGCGGTAGTTTCTTACGGAGGAGTACAAATGGGACAATTAGAGAAAAACGTTTCTTGGTTATCTTTATTTATTGCACTAGCTCCAATGCTTGGTTTTATGGGTACAGTAATTGGTATGATTCAAGCCTTTGATAAAATTGAGCAAGCCGGAGATATGGATCCAGCATTAGTTGCAGGAGGTATTAAAGTAGCCCTATTAACAACAGTATTTGGATTAGTTGTGGCTATTATTCTTCAAATTTTTTACAATTACATTGTAGCAAAAATTGATTCTATCGTAAACAATATGGAAGATGCTTCTATTACGTTAATCGATATTTTAGTAGCTAACAAGAAGAAGTAATTGATTTTAGTAAGAAAACTTCACGTAAGTTTTCTTACTAAAATTTTTGTAAACTCTCTATAAGTTTAAGCTTGTAGAATAAACAAAAGAACACATGAAAATTTCAAAAATTTTATCATACATAGTTCTTGCAGTTGGTGTTATCTCTGCGGCGTTATTATTCAAAATGAATAATGGTTTCGATACTTTGATGACCGAAGCTGGTGCTACTGAAGCACGAGAACTACCACTAGGAGCTTCTATACCAGAAGTAAGTCCATTGTACAATATGGCATTGGTAATTATTGGACTATTAATTATAGCTACTTTAGTAACTATTGTTGGAGGGTTAATTAAAAATCCATCAAGTTTAAAAAAGACATTGTTAGGAGTGGTTATTTTCTTAGTAATTGGGGGTATCGCCTACGGCATTTCTAGTGGAACTGAAATGGCATTAAAAGACAACATAGTTTCTGCAAGTGCAGTACGTTGGGCAGATGCTGGAATTATAGCTTTTTACTTTTTTATTGTAATAGCTATTGCAGCTATTGTTTGGGGAGGAATTAGAAAATCAATCAGTAAGTAATTAAGATATGGCAAAAAGATCAGCACCAGAGGTAAATGCAGGTTCTATGGCAGATATCGCATTCTTACTTCTTATCTTTTTCTTGGTAACAACTACTATAGAATCGGATACAGGAATGAATAGAAAATTACCTCCAAAATTACCAGAGAATATTGATCCACCTAATATTAAGGAAAAAAACTTATTTGCTATTATTGTAAATAAGAGCAATGATTTGTTGGTAGAAGAGCAGCCTATGGAATTGAAAGATTTGCGTGAGGCAACCATTGCTTTTTTAGATAATGGAGGGGACGGTAGTTGTAAGTATTGTAAAGGGAAAAGAGATTCGGAATCTTCTGATAATCCAAATAAAGCAGTAGTTTCATTACAAAATAGTAGAGAAACTAATTATGCTTCTTATATAGCTATTACTAATGAGGTATTAGCTGGATATAAGTTTTTGCGTAATAGAGAAGCTAAGCGTATTTATGGAATTACTTACGACGATTTAGTACAACAGTATAAAGACGCGGAAGCAGATTCTCCAGAAGAAGAAGCCTGGAAAACGAAAAGAGATGCTATTAAGGATATGTTTCCAGAAAAATTCTCTGAAGCAGAAGCTAAAGAATAATGTAAATCATTTAAAAGAAATTTGTAATGTCAAAATTTAATAAGGGAGGTAAAAAGGAACTTCCAGCGATTTCAACAGCATCGTTACCAGATATTGTATTTATGTTATTATTCTTTTTTATGGTAGCTACTGTAATGCGACAAAATACATTATTGATTGATAATAAATTACCTTATGCCGATCAAGTAGAAAAGCTAGAAAACCGTAATTTAACAATGTATATTTATGCAGGTAAACCAGGAGAAGGGTATAAAAAATTTGGTACAGAAGCACGTGTGCAGTTAAATGATAAATTAATTTCTGATGTTCGAGAAGTTCAGGCTTTTGTACAACAAACAAGAGCAAATACACCAGAAACAGAAGTAGGTAAATTACTTACAGCCTTAAAAGTAGATGTAAATACTAATATGGGACTTATAGGCGATGTTAAAGAGCAATTAAGAGAAGTAAATCAATTAAAGATTAATTATGCAACATTAAATGGTGATGCAACTAAGAATATTAGATAAGTAATCGGAGATTTATCTCTAAGAGTTAAAAAAATCCATCAACATAGTTGATGGATTTTTTTTGGTATATAATAGGTGAATTATTAAAAAATGTAACTTTGTTGTTATGAGTAACGAAACACAACTTTTTGGAATCCATGCGGTAATGGAAGCCATTAAATCGGGAAAAAGTATAGATAAGATTTTTTTACAAAAAGGATTACAAGGAGATCTCTCAAAAGAACTAATAGCCTTATTGCGTACTCATAAAATTGTACCTAATACGGTTCCAATAGAGAAAATGAATCGTTTAACACATAAAAATCATCAGGGAGTAGTAGCTTTTACCTCCCCAATAGATTTTCAAGATTTAGAAGAAGTTATTATTCAAACACAAGAAAAAGGAGAAGTCCCTTTATTTATTGTATTAGATCAATTAACCGATGTTCGCAATTTTGGAGCCATTATTCGTACTGCAGAGTGCGTAGGTGCACATGGTATTATAATTTCTAAAACAGGATCTGCGCCGGTATCTGCAGATACCGTAAAAACATCAGTAGGAGCTGTTTTTAGCATACCTATTTGTAAAGTAGATCATCTTAAAGATGCCTTATATTTATTGCATTCTTACGGGATCCAAAGTGTAGCTGCTTCAGAGAAAACAGAAACTAATTTATATAGTATGAATTTTACATTACCTACAGCTATAGTTATGGGATCGGAGGGGGATGGTGTTTCTAAAGGCATTCTAAAAACAGTAAATCATATAGCAAAGCTTCCTATGTATGGAGAAATTAGTTCTTTGAATGTTTCGGTGGCAGCAGGGGCTTTTTTGTATGAGGTAATACGACAGCGTTTAAATTAAGAGTTGTTTTTTATAGTGTCTTTTTGCTATAATGTTCTTTAAAAAAAATCAATTTATGATAAAGCATATTTTAAATATCGTAAGTGTTTTTGTGATAATTCATGGATTTGCACAAAAAAAAATAACAGTTAAAGACGTTACTAATGGTGAATTTAGGTTAGAATACCTTCAAGAAATTCAGCACCTTAAGAATGGTAAAGAATTTAGTTATTTTGAATTTGATAGAGTAAAAAGAGAAACTAAAATTGTAGTAGATTCTTATGAAGGCTCTAATAAAAGAGTTCTTTTGTCTGCATTAGAAATTCCAGAGTTAAATTACTTTGAGTTTTATAAGTTTAATGCTAACGAATCTAAAGTATTATTGGGCTTAGATCAAAAACAGCGTTATAGATATACTAGTGCAGCCATTTGCTATGTGTACGATTTTAAAAAGAAACAGTTAATTACAGTAAACACCGAACGAATTTTTACACCTACTTTTTCGCCCGATGGTAATAAATTGAGTTATGTTTTAGGTAATAACTTATACGTGTTGGATTTACAAACGGAAAAGACCATTAAGATAACCAACGATGGAATAGAAAATAAAATAATTAACGGACTAGCCGATTGGGTGTACGAAGAGGAATTTGAGTTAATAGAAGCTTTTAAATGGAATACTTCGAGTACGCATATTGCCTATTTAAAATTTGATGAAACAAACGTTAAGGAGTATGCAATGCCTGTTTATGGGAACTCTAATTATCCAAATTATCAACAGTTTAAATACCCTAAAGCGGGAGAATCTAATAGTAAAGTTTCGGCTTATTTGTTTTCTTTAAAAGAAAATAAATCGACGATTATTAATTTGGAAAAAGGAGAAAACGACTATATTCCGAGATTACAATGGACTCGAAATTCGAATAAATTAAGTATCCAGACTCTAAACAGAAAACAAGATTCATTAGAGGTATATACAGTAAATAGCAATGGAACGGTAGAAAAGTTACTTTATAGCGAGGTAGACAAGGCTTATGTAGAGATTACCAATAATCTTACTTTTTTATTAGATGGGACTTTTATAAAAACTAATGAAAATGACGGGTTTCGTCATCTATATCATTATTCTAAAGATGGGCAGTTAATTAATCAAATTACTAAAGGGGAGTGGGAGGTAACCAATTTTTATGGGGTTAAAGACGGAGTGTTGTATTTTCAAAGTACAGAAAGAGGAAGTACAGAACGGCATATTTGTAGTATAACATTACAGGGGAAAAATAAAAAGTATTTAACAACTTTAAAAGGAGAGCATAATGCAGATTTTAATGCGGATTATTCTTTTTTTATAGATTCGTTTTCTAGTTTAGAAACACCTTTAGAGTATGTAGTTAAAAAAACTTCAAAAAATAAAAATGTACGCACTTTATTATCTAATGTTAAATTAAAGAAAAAGCTAAATCAATATAATTTAAGTAAAAAAGAACTAGGGGTAGTTAAGGTAAATGGTTCAGAATTAAATTATTGGATTATTTTGCCTACAGATTTTGATACATCTAAAAAACACCCTGTGTTATTGTATCAGTACGGTGGTCCAGGTTCTCAAACAGTAGCTAATACTTGGAATAATTATAATGATTATTGGCATCAATTATTAGTAAGTAAAGGTTATATAGTAGCTTGTTTAGATGGAAGAGGGACGGGATTTAAAGGACGTAATTTTAAAAAGCAAACTCAAAATGAATTAGGGAAACTCGAAGCAGAAGATCAAATTGCATTTGCAAAGTTACTATCGAAACGCTCCTATGTAGATGCCAATAGAATTGGAATTTGGGGTTGGAGTTATGGTGGATTTAACGCTCTTAATGCGGTTTTGAAAGCCAATACCGTTTTTAAAACAGCTATTGCAGTAGCGCCTGTTACTCATTGGAAATTTTATGATACAATATATACAGAACGTTTTTTAGGAATGCCACAAAAAAATGAATTGGGTTATAATTATAATTCTCCGCTAGAATATGCAGATAATTTAAAAGCGAATTTATTATTGGTTCATGGGACTGCCGATGATAATGTACATTTACAAAATACACTAGCTATGATAGCAGCACTTACTCAAGCCAATAAACAATTTGATTTAGCACTTTATACCGATAAAAATCATGGAATTTATGGAGGAAATACCAGGTTTCAACTATATACTAAAATGACAAATTATATTTTAGAAAAGTTATAAAGCTTACGTTATTAATTAAACTTAAATTACTCAATCTAGCCAGTATAGACAAAAAAGGTAAGTAAATGATAATACTATTCTGTAGTAATAAGTTACAAAAATATATAGGGTTTAAAGAGAATCAAGTTAAGCAAGACAGTTTGCCTGAGTTAAATAGTTGGAATGGGCATTTATTTACTGTAAACAGAAAAAAGTGCTTGTTTTTCATGAATCATGAAACTTACTTTTCTTTTGTTGTTTATGATATTAAAAAGCCAGATATAAAACGAATAAATGAGTTGTTTATAGATGGTTTGATAACTGAGCTAAAGAAATTAGAACTTATTACACCTGAACAAGAAGAGCTTGTGAAGTCAAGATTTAAAGAAGTGTTTTTCCACAAATCTATTAATAACAGAAAAGTTATTGGAAACATGACTAACCTTATTCAAATCATGGATTATTACAAATATAACTATGAGAATTTCCAAGATTTTTTATCCCAAGATACTTTTTTGAACACCTATCTTTTAAAAAAAGATGATAACTATTTTGAAGCTAAGGATGCCATAAAAGATAAGATTAACCAACTTTTTAATGAAACTCTAAATGACTAAAATTATTAATTGGTTAAAATATTATAGAGCCTCATTAATTGATGGTAGTAGAAGTGAAAAAAACAAGATATTTTCTAACCTACTTCAAAGAAGTAATAGCTCTTTAGACTCTATTTCTGAAAACGAAATGAAAGTGATATGGGATGACCAAAAAATTGTTAAGTTCAATTTTAAACCTGCTCCTGTAACTAATTTAGATGATGATTTTGAGGCGTTAAAAAATATTCCTGTTGAAGATGATAAATTAACAGAAATTAATAAAATTGAAATAGCTCCTGTATCTATAACCACAGTTATAGAGCATGGCTATACAACAGGAGATACCAAACTTCACTATCCTTTTTGGATTCCTGCTTATGTTAGTAAAGCTGGTAAACTATTTCCGCCAAAAGAAGGAGAAACCCCTTTGTTTATTAGAAATTACTTAGAGCCAAACCCAAGAGATTTACCAACCATAGCTCTAATGGAAGTTTTAGACAAAAAGCTGAAAAATAGAGATTTTAATACTTCAAATTGGTCTAGTTACTGGAAGGATTGTGAACACTTTTTTAAAGAAGTAAGTGGTAAATATTTCAAAGACTATAAAGATTCAGAATACCATCAATTCAGTATTTGTAAACTAGAAGAAAGTAACACTACAAGAAATATCTTAAATCTATATAATGACTTAGTTTTTGATAAAGATGCTAAGAAGCAAAGGTATCCAATATTAGAAAAAGTTTTAGAGGTTAAAGAAGAAACTAAAAATCATAATTTAAGTGCTATTGAGATATTTCTGAATCCAAATCATTTAGGGCAAATGAATGGAGAGTTTCCACTTTCGTTATCTCAAAGAATTGCTTTTGCTCAATTTACTTCAAAACACAATCAAAAAGCATTTGCAATTAATGGTCCACCAGGAACAGGTAAAACTACTATACTACAAAGTGTTATAGCAATTTCAAAAAATAATTAATAATTAAATAGTTATGATTTATATTTACAAATACAACACAAACTAAAGCCCCATGATAAACGCTTACCTATATATCGATGATAAAAAATATCGATTACTTAATTTATTTTTTAATTTCAGTCAAAGTTTAGGAATTAATAATAAACCTAGGAGTATTCCTATGGGAGGACAATTGCAGTTAACTATACCTGCTGTAGATAAAGATTTGGAGTTATTAAATTGGACTATCCACAGTACTATGCAAAAAAAAGGACGCATCGAAATTATGGCAAGGGATGGGGGGAGTATTGGT
>CALLUJ010000104.1 GCA_938011245.1 uncultured Aquimarina sp.
ATTAATAGAAATCAAGAGCAGAAAAGCCCTCGATTTAATGAAAAAACGCCTACAATTGAAAAGATAAGTTCTAAAAATATCAAAAAATGACGTTGAAATAAATTAACCTAATATCTGATTAACTTTTGCAACGGTCTTGATTTGTTTGCTCATTGGAAGCCTTATATCGATAGTAAGAATTAAATTACAGTAGATGCTACTTGTTATGAAAGAGAGTTGCGTTATCTCCTACCCCTCAAAAATTACTATGAGAAGCTATAGATTAGCTTTACAAGCAGCTAAAGAAGACCCGTAAAATTGTGGGAGCAAAAATGCTTCGTTCCAAATATCTAAAATAGAAAAAGTGATACATAGGCTTTAGTAAAATGCGTCGCAAAACAATTAAAAAGCGAAAGCCACTAACTAGAGCTTTATTACACTTAAGTGAGCACTTTAGGAAAGTAGTGACCAAAAAAAATGAATATCCAAGATTTAATAGATTCAAATCTTGGATATTCTATAAGCATCTTTATGAAATAGCCTTATTTTCTGAATACGCATATAAAAACACTATATAAATTAAATTTTAGAGTGCTTGTAGATTATTATTTTGAAAATTTAGAGAAAAGACTACTCGCCCATTTCTGCAGCCATAGCTGCTGTTAAACGTTTATAAACACCCGACTCTAACTTCTCTCTAATCGAAGAAAATGCATCTAACGTTTCTACTACATCCTGTAATGTATGAGATGCCGTTGGAATTAAACGTAATAAAATTAATCCTTTAGGAATTACAGGGTAAACGACTATTGAACAAAAAATACCATGATTTTCTCTAAGATCTTTTACCAAAGCCATAGCTTCTGGAATACTTCCTTTTAAGTAAACTGGAGTAACACAACTTTGTGTAGTTCCAATATCAAATCCTCGTTCTTTTAATCCATTTTGTAATGCATTAACATTCTCCCACAATTTAGCTTTAAGCTCTGGCATAGTACGCAACATATCCAAACGTTTTAAAGCACCTTCTACCAACTGCATCTGCAGCGACTTAGCAAACATTTGGGAACGTAAATTATACTTCAAATAGTCAATTATTTCTTGATCAGCTGCTATAAATGCCCCTGTAGAAGCCATAGATTTAGCAAATGTAGCAAAATATACATCTATATCACCTTGTACACCTTGCTCCTCTCCTACTCCTGCTCCTGTTTTTCCTAATGTTCCGAAACCATGAGCGTCATCTACAAATAATCGAAAATTATATTTGTTTTTTAATGCAACTATCTCTTTCAATTTTCCTTGTTCGCCACGCATTCCAAAAACACCCTCTGAAATCAATAAGATTCCTCCTCCCGTTTTTTCTGCCATTTTCGTAGCACGCATCAAATTCTTTTCAATACTTTCCATATCGTTATGACGATACGTAAATCGTTTTCCTGCATGTAAACGCACTCCATCAATAATACAAGCATGAGCATCTACATCGTAAACAATTACGTCATCTTTAGAAACTAAGGCATCTATAGTAGAAACCATTCCTTGATATCCAAAATTTAGTAGATATGCTGCTTCCTTTTTAACAAAACCAGCCAACTCGTTTTGAAGTTGCTCATGCAAATCCGTATGACCACTCATCATACGAGCTCCCATAGGATAAGCAGAGCCATACTTTTCAGCAGCTTCTGCGTCAATTTTACGTATCTCTGGACGATTTGCTAATCCTAAATAATCATTAATACTCCAAGTAATTACTTCCTTTCCTTGAAACTTCATTCTATTAGAAATTGGTCCCTCAAGTTTAGGGAAAACAAAATATCCTTCTGCTTTATCTGCCCATTTTCCTAAAGGTCCTTTATCAGCATAAATTTTATCAAATAAATCTCTCATATAATTTTTGTCTGTAGGGCACAAAAATACAGTTTTTCTATTAATTTAATATTCGTTTATAAAAGCCATTATTAAGAATATTATATTTCGTTTTATTTAAAAACTCATTATGGCATAACAATTGACTTTAGTAATTCGATAAGAGCACTTATCGTTATGGTTCCTTGAAAAATAAACCAAAGATCATTTAATTTTAAATAAATAGAATAAGCTATAAGCACTTTTAAGTGTCAATATGGCAAATTTTCACATATATGGCTAAATCAAAATTACTTCACTTAGACAATTTGTCATTACAAGATATTAACGAAGATGCAGAATTAATTCCGTTAATGACTCCAGAAGATGAAGAAGAAATACTAAACGAAGAATTACCCTCTTCCTTACCTATATTACCGCTACGAAATACGGTATTATTCCCTGGAGTAGTTATTCCTATTACAGCAGGAAGAGACAAGTCAATTAAACTAATTAGTGCCGCTAATAAAGGAGATAAAATTATTGGCGTAGTAGCTCAAAAAGATGAGAGTGTAGAAGATCCTGGAATAGAAGACATAAATAAAGTAGGGGTTGTAGCTCGTATTTTAAAGGTATTAAAAATGCCCGATGGAAACACCACTGTTATTATTCAAGGAAAAAAACGTTTTTCTATTAAAACTATAGTTTCCGAGGAACCCTATATTACCGCTACAGTTTCAAACACTACAGAATCTAAACCTGAAAATACTAACGAAGAGTTTAGTACTATTATAGAATCTATTAAGGAATTAGCGTTACAAATTATAAAAGCAAGTCCTAATATTCCTAGTGAAGCTTCTTTTGCTATTAAAAATATTGAGAGTAATTCTTTCTTGATAAACTTTGTGTCGTCGAACATTAATTTAACTTTAAAAGAAAAACAGGAATTATTAGAAATTGATGATTTAAAAGAACGTGCACTCGCTACTTTAAAATACATGAATATGGAGTTTCAAAAACTGGAACTCAAAAACGATATTCAGAATAAAGTACAACACGACATGAATAAGCAACAGCGTGAGTACTTTTTACATCAACAAATTAAGACAATCCAAGAAGAATTAGGTGGTGTATCTCACGACGATGAAATTGAAGAGATGCGCCAACTCGGAAAGCAAAAAAAATGGAATAAAAACATTAAAGATCATTTTGACAAAGAATTAAGTAAAATGCAACGTATGAATCCCCAAGTTGCAGAGTATTCTATTCAGCGTAATTACTTAGAGTTATTTTTAGAGTTGCCATGGGACATATTTAGTAAAGACAATTTTGATTTAAAACGTGCTCAAAAAATTTTAGACACCCACCATTATGGGTTAGAGGATGTAAAAAAACGTATTATCGAATATCTAGCAGTTCTAAAACTTCGTAACGATATGAAGTCTCCTATCCTTTGTTTATATGGACCTCCTGGTGTAGGTAAAACTTCCTTAGGAAAGTCTGTTGCAGAAGCATTAGGTAGAGAATATGTTCGTGTATCTTTGGGAGGGTTAAGAGATGAAGCTGAAATTAGAGGACATAGAAAAACCTACATAGGGGCTATGCCTGGTAGAATTATTCAAAGTTTAAAAAAAGCAGGTACTAGTAACCCTGTATTTGTATTGGATGAAATAGACAAATTAGCCTCTGGACATCAAGGTGATCCTTCATCTGCATTACTTGAAGTATTAGACCC
Source organism: uncultured Aquimarina sp. (assembly GCA_938011245.1). Lineage (GTDB taxonomy): Bacteria > Bacteroidota > Bacteroidia > Flavobacteriales > Flavobacteriaceae > Aquimarina. The sequence goes on from CALLUJ010000104.1 coordinate 3,563, forward strand.
TGAACAAAATAGCGAATTCCATGACAACTTTTTAGAGTTAGGATTTGATTTATCTAAAATTATGTTTATCGCTACTGCCAATAACTTATCTTCTATACAACCTGCACTTAGGGATCGTATGGAAATTATTAATGTGTCTGGATATACAATAGAAGAGAAAATTGAGATAGGTAAAAAGCATTTATTACCAAAGCAATTACAAGAACACGGTGTTAAAGTTAATCAACTGAAAATAGGAAAGCCTATCTTAGAGCGTATTGTTGAAGGCTATACTAGAGAATCTGGAGTTAGAGGTTTGGACAAACAAATAGCTAAAGTGGTTCGTTATGCCGCTAAAAGTATTGCTATGGAGGAAGAATACAACAACACTATTACTAAAGAAGATATTACAGAAATTTTAGGTCCTGCACGTTTAGATAGAGATAAATATGAAAATAATGAAGTTGCTGGTGTAGTAACTGGTTTAGCTTGGACACAAGCAGGAGGAGATATTTTATTTATTGAATCTATCCTTTCTAAAGGAAAAGGTACACTTAGTATTACTGGAAATTTAGGAAAAGTAATGAAAGAATCTGCAACGATTGCTTTAGAATATATTAAAGCCAATGCCGATATATTTGAAATTAAACATGATGTGTTTTCTAATTATAATATTCACATTCATGTTCCCGAAGGAGCTACTCCTAAAGATGGTCCTAGCGCCGGAATTACAATGCTAACTTCTTTAATGTCTTTATTAACCCAAAGAAAGGTTACGAAGAATTTAGCTATGACTGGAGAAATTACACTTCGTGGAAAAGTGCTTCCTGTAGGCGGTATCAAAGAAAAAATTCTTGCTGCTAAACGTGCCAAAATCAAAGACATTATTTTATGTGAGGCTAATCGAAAGGATATTGAAGAAATTAAAGCTGATTATCTTAAGGGAGTAACTTTCCATTATGTTACCGAAATGAGCCAAGTACTAGACGTAGCTTTAACCAAACAAAAAGTTAAAAATGCTAAAAAACTATAGTTAATTATTTATATAGTTATTAGTACAAAAGGAGGTAAAAAACGAGGCTACTGAAAAAGTCAATTTTTAATTAAAAAGAGCAGAATTTTCTAAATCCTGCTCTTTTTTGTATTTTGAACTATAATAGTTCAGCAATAAGTTTTACAGCTAAGTGAGTATAGTTCTTTATATTATTTAATCGTTCTTAAAGAGAATTTACTAAGAAAGATTAACGATTTAATCGACTTTAATTTTATTTATGAATAACTTAAGACCAAATATCCTCAAACCTAAGGTTGCGTTGCCGAATGCCCTATTAAACTATTTATTATTAAAAGTGATTCAAGACCGTTGCAAGGAATTTTCAAAAAAATACAGAATTCCTTATCTTTAAATATGGAATTAATACAGCAGCCTACTTTAGCCGATAGTATTTGTGATTTACGGACACGAAAAATAAAGAAGACTTTCTTCACCCAAATCAA
>CALLUJ010000105.1 GCA_938011245.1 uncultured Aquimarina sp.
GAAAATATTGAACTCTTAAAAAATTGGTTACATCAAATGGTTTGTGAGATGGATACTAATTTGATTAAATCTATTGTAAGCAATCATCATTATATCGATTTATTCAATAAAATCATATTACAATAGAAATGGTATTACACCACAAGGGACGCAATTAAAAAAAGAAACATCTTATTAACTTCCTATATAAATTCTCGTTCTATCTTACGCAACAAAATATTGATTTCTTCTTTTCACAAGTTGATTTGACTAGGCGCATTCAGAAAATAAGGTTATTTCATAAAGATGCTTATAGAAAATCTAAGATTTGATAGATTCAGATCTTGAATTTTCATTTTTTTGGTCACTACTTTTCTAAAGTGCTCAGTTTTTGAACTAATAAGGCATAGTAATCCCTTGTTTTTTGGTGTTTCTTAAAATTTAAGCTACTATTTCTGCTTGGCTATCTTGTATCCTTCTGCTTATTTCTAGAGCATTAGCTGTATGAATACCAAAAAATATCCAAAATATTTCGGTAGCTTTTGTTTTAGCTTTCATTTTTTTGAGGTAGTAATATTCTTTTTCTTTACCAAAAATACCCTCTAAACGAGTTGCCCTGTTCTTTGGTTAATAATAGCTTTTAACTTCTTTTCTTCTTTGTAATTTTTGGGTGATACTCCTGTTTCAAAATACGATTGTTGTTGTTCTAATACTGTTTTTATAGTGGCTACTCTACGGTAATAACCTATTGTAAAGCTAAGCTTATGGTTTTTGCAAAGCTGGCCTTTCAAAGTTTAAAAGTTTCTCTAATAAGTGTAATAAAGCTCTAGTTAGTGGCTCCCGCTTTGGGGTTGTTTTTTACTCATTTTACAAATCTATTATCTTAAGATTTGTTGCGTTAAGTTATTGAATAGAGCGCATCTTCTGTAATTTGATTCTTACTATCGATATAAGACTTTCTATGAGCAAATAAATCTTTTTTTAATGTATTAATATCTAGATTAGCTGCTAGTTCATAACGTATTTGACTTACTATTTTAAAGTTGGTAAGAGGAGTAAAACCTAAATGGATATCACAGAAGAATTGATAATCTATAGTACCATTAAGTTACTCTATTTATTTTTTATCTAAACAACAACTATAATGTTTTAAAAACATTAAACCTATGCGACCTTTAGAGCTAAGCATCATTTTAGAACCCGGTTACTTTTATTTAATATTCAATCTTTCGACTAGAGAATCCCAAGGAATAGATAAATAGATTTTACCCAAATCACTCTGCAAGAAACGAGCATAAAAGGAATCTAAATTTTCTTGAGTTGATAAAACGAAAACTCGTGCTGAAACTCACTTATTCTTTGTAATTTCATAAATAACGTAAAAGATAAACCCGTTTTTATCTCTGAATAGCTGTTTTTTGGGTTTTTATTTACATTAATTTACGACAAAAACCTCGTATTAAAAGGGTTTTGGATATTCTGAATGAGCCTCTATATTTTTCGTTAGCTCTAAAGTTGTTATGTCTATATTATGAAATACGGAAGCTTATAAAAAGAAGTTCCAAACTAAACCAAAGCGAATTTTAAAATCTCGTGTAGGGTTATTAGGGTCTAATAATGTAGTATTCTGTTCTAAAACGTGTTGAAGGTTTTCTACCTTTAAAAAAATCCTAGTTTGCCTAACTTTAGCATTTAAAAATACATCTACTAAAGGATAATCCCCAAATTTTTCAGTATTCTGAGTATAATTATCACCTAATAATGGATCATACCCATCGGTATAATATGCTGAATAATATCTAAAAGTGGTTCCTAACTGTACAAACATCGCTTTTTTGAAAATCTCGTTTTGATAATATAACGAGTTTCTTGTACTAAAAGTAGGGACATTATACACCAAATCATTAGTGTTACCATCTACTTGTTGAAACAGCAATGTATTAGTTAATCTAAAATTTCTAAATTTAAACTCTCTAAATAATTTTAGTTTTAATAATCGTAAACTGTTATCTGCTTGTGTAGGAGTACTCACAAGAACTTGTTGTAATTCCGTATTTCGAGTTGTTGGATTAATTACTTCTATTGGCGAATTATCTGCTTGTACTCTAGAGAAGTATGTATAATCATCAATATTAGATAACGTAACTTCTGCATCGAAAAAATATTTAGATTCGAAACTAGCTATTAGCGAATTAGTTACTGTATTATCAAAATTATTAAACCAATTGTACGATAAATAACTGCTTTGATTTAATAGTTTATTAATTTCTGGAACTTCTGATGTAACTTTATATCCTGCCTTTAAAGTAAACAAGTTTCCATGCTTATAACCTACTGTTCCATAAAAGTGCTGATTTTTAAAATCTCCTACTAAGGTAGATTCAATATTTGTATTTATTAAAAAACCGTTATATGCATTTTGGTACTTCCCTGTAAATCCATATAAGTTATCCGAAATTAAATTAGGAATATTATTACCATTTTCTCTTAAAAAAATAGCATCGTAACGATAATTAAAAAAGCTATGTTTTGCTAAAAACTCTATTTTCCCCAGTCTTGTATTAGAGTATTTAAACCCTAAACTGTTTTCGATATATTCAAGTTCATTTTTATCATTAATATCATTCTCCAATAAAGAAGTCCCTAATATATTAGAAGTTGGTGCTTCTTGATTAAATCTAAATGTTTTAGTTGAATTATTAAAACGATGCACTACCGCTAATTGATTACGGGAAAGCGTATCTTGTTTTACAATACGGTACTCATGACTTATGTAAAAACGTCTTCCTTCTAACTCATTTGAAACTCCTCTAAAAGTTAAATCCAATACCGATCTTCTTTCAAAATCACTTTCTCCAGATAAAAAGTCCAGTCTACTTTGTGCAGAAAACCCTCCGTTTTCCTCGTTAAAAATAGATTGATCTACAAAATGCAAATTCGCTACATAACGATTATTTTTTGTATTATAACTAAGCGTACCTCTAAACGATTTAGTACTGGTTAACTCATCCCTGTAATCTCCTAAAGATCGTACACCCTTATAAGCCAAAGAAAAATTAAAATTAGGAGACGTATTTAGCGTTAGTAAAGCATCCAATTGTTGTCCTTGTTCAAATACCGTTTTATAATATAAATCGGTTAAGGGAGTGGGAGTTCTGTAATAACTTATATCTTCGGTTTTAAAAAAACCTAAATGCCTTGCTCGTGCTCCAAATTTTGGAAAAGCTCTATATTCTTGCGCTTGTTTTGCTAATTGTACATAAGGTCTACCTACGTTTGATAATGGAATTAATTCAAAATTATCTTTTCTAAGGTAATTATATTTATACTCTTTTTGTATTGTAAGCGTAGTGTCTAAATAAATAGAATCTTTCTCCTTATTTATAATTTTATACCATGTAATGGGTGGCTTCTTTTTCTTTTTTTGGGGCTTAGAAAATTGTCTTTTAACTTCACCCGATTCATCGGGGAAATTGAAATCATCCTCATTAGGTGATTCTTGAGCAAAAAGCCCATTACTCATAATAAGTAAAAAAAAGGGTAAAAGAAGTAATTGTTTCATTAATCGTAATATGATAGCAAAAATATGTTTTTTTATCTTGCACTTTGCATTAGTAATTATAATTTATAAATATCCCTCTTAACTTATATTAGTATTTTTAAGTGTTAAACAATTTTTTATAAAACCGCTATAATATCCATTATTACGGATTAAAATAATTTGACCATATAAGATAATTATTAATTTACTCCCTATGCCCTCTTCAATTTTAATTACTTTTAAAATGTATTTAATTACTCTAATTTTATAATATTATTTAGTTGTAAATATTAACGACATTTATTTTATGCTATTACTAAAAAAAAACATAAACTTATTAGAATGTGGAACCGATGAAGCTGGAAGAGGTTGTTTATCCGGTCCTGTTACTGCTGCTGCAGTAATACTGCCCGACGACTTTCATCATCCAGATTTAAATGATTCCAAAAAGTTAACAAAACGTAAAAGGGATTTGTTACGTCCAATTATAGAACAAGAGGCTATTTCTTATAAAGTTACTCATGTATTTATGAATGAAATTAAAGAATTAAATATTTTACATGCTTCTATCGCTGCTATGAGTCGTTCCATTTTAGCACTCCAACCAAATCCCGAATTTATTTTAGTAGATGGTAATAAATTTACTGCTATTCCTAGTATTCCTCACGAATGTATTATAAAAGGAGATGGTAAATACGTTAACATCGCTGCAGCATCTATACTGGCTAAAACACATAGAGATGAATATATGTTACAAATACACAACGAATTCCCAATGTATGGCTGGAATCAAAATAAAGGCTACCCTACTAGAGCACATAGAGAAGCAATAGCCTTATACGGTGCTACTAAATATCATAGAATAGGATTTAAACTACTAGCGGAAAAGTCTTTATAATTTTCAATAATAATACTTTATCCCTCTATACAGTATGTGTATTTTTGTGACAAATCAATCTATTATATCAACACTTTTATGAAATTTATTTTTTCATGTTTTTTATGTTTATTTTTATTTGGCTGCCAACAAACTTCTTCTAAAAAAGTAATCGACATTCCTTTTCTTCCTAATGAAGCTAGTGTTATACTTAGGGTAAAAGACCTTTCTAAAGCAAGGTCTTTATTACAAAACAACTCATTACTACAACAAAATAAAACTAATACGTTATATACATTTTTTAAAGAATTATCTCCTTTAAAACTTTTATCCTCGGCAAAAGAAAATTATTACCTATGTTTTTCTCCTTTAGGTAAGCACGATTTTGGTTATAGTTTAATTACAGAAAAAAATAGTGTTTTGACTACTGAAATTAATAAATATATTACTGGTAATAAGTCATATAATAATTTTTCTTATAGCGAGATTTCTGTAGATAAAAGTACATTATATGTAGCTCTCTTAGGGAAACTATGGATAATTAGTAGTGATTATTTATTAATGGAAAACCACATTAAACAATTTCAAAATAAAATTCCTTATAAATATCCTAAGTCTATTGAGAGCTTAAGTGACCAAACCATTTCTATTGTTTTTATAAATTCTGAAATAAACGATTGCAGCCATCGCTTATTACCTTTTTTACCAAACAACCATCTGTTTAAAGAAAGCTTAAATGGTTGGACTGCTGGAGAACTTAATATAGAAAAGAATAACATTGATTTTAGCGCTATTTACAAACCTGTCAATAATCAAAATGATATTAGTGTTATTTTCAAAAACATACCACCTCAAAATAACCAAATTACAAAAATTGCTCCTGCAAATACATTATCTTTTACCTCTTTTACTTTTGATGATTATAACGAGTTAGCTAATAATATCTCAAAATATAGAGGAGTTACGAATACCGAGTCAAAAGTTAATGAATTTCTTACCGAACTTACTGAATTTGGATCTCTACAACTTTTAAAAAACAAGTTTTTTATTTGCCGTGTTCCCAACGAGAGTATAGAACTTTCGGCTTATTTTGATATTGAAGATACCCCTTCTAGCTATAGAGATATTTCTATTTATAAACTAAAAGAAGCATTAAACTTTGGATCTGTTTTACAACCACTGCATTATCAAAACGGATATCAATATTACTTTCAGTACCAAGACTTCATAATTTTTGCAACTAGCAAAGAAGGACTTATGGAGTTTATTCCTTCTTTAAAAAACGAAAACACTTTACAAAACAAAGAATGGTTTCAACAGTTTTCTAATCAGCTTACTGGACAAAGTTCCATGCTTATGTACGCAAAAAGCACTTTTGCTAACTTAGAAACAGGAAATGTAATTACTAAAGATTTACAAAAAGAATGGGCTAAAAATAGTTTTAAAAAATATGATGCTTTCGCATTTCAAGTTGTTGCTGAAAATAATTTTTCTCACTTACATCTAGTAACTACAAAAACCCAAAAAAAATCAGTCGATTTTAAAGTTAGTGAAACTGCTAATCTAATTTTAGAAACCAACCTAAAATCTTCTCCTAAATGGGTAACCAATTATATTTCGGAGACTAAAGATTTATTAGTCCAAGACGATAAAAATACATTGTTATTAATTTCTAATGAAGGTGATATTAAATGGAAAAAAGAACTTAATGAACCCATTTTAGGAGAAGTTAAACAAATGGATATCTACAGAAATAGACGTTTACAGTATGTTTTTGCTACTCCCACACAATTACATGTTTTAGACAGGAAGGGTAAAAATGTAGCTCCTTATCCAATTACCTTTAAAAAAATAATTACGCAACCTGTTTCACTTTTTGATTACGATAACAATCGTAAATATCGTATTGTAATTACACAAGGTTCGGAATTAGTAATGCTTGATGTCAAAGGTAAAAGAGTAAAAGGTTTTCGATTTAAAAATAAAACAAATGGGACCATTACTCACTCTCCAAAACACATACGGGTGGGTAAAAAAGATTATATTATTGTAAATGAATCTAACGGAGGTGTCCACTTCTTAAATCGTACTGGTAAAGAACGTATTAAATTAAAGGAAATACCTCCTAAAACTACTAAAGAATGGTATTGGTATAATAATTCTTTTACAACTCTTAATGTGCAAAATACACTTTCTCAATTTAAAACTAATGGCATATTAAAACTATTACCTTCTCCATTAAATAGTACTGAGCAAGACACTTTTATAGATGCAACCTCTAAAACTTGGGTTAGTTTTAGTGGAAACTCTTTAAGCATAAAAGGAAAAACCATAGAGCTAGAATATGGCACCTACTCTAACCCTAAAATATTTTATATAAAAAATAAAATTTACGTAACTATTACTAACATCGATTCTAAAAAAGTATATTTATTTGATAGCAATACCAAATCTATTAAAGGATTTCCTGTATATGGAACAAGCCAGGCAACAATAGACAATGCCGATAAGGATGCTTATTTAGAATTAGCTGTAAAGGGAGATCAAAACTCTATTTTATTTTATGAATTTAAATAATACTAACACACCAATAGCTCCTTTAGATTTTCATGCTTTTATGAAGCAGATAAAACAAGACAATGTACTGGTTATTGACACAAGGCACCATACCGACTTTTTAAAAAACCATATTCCTAATTCTATATTTATAGGTATAGATGGTCCTTTTGAGATTTGGACAAAAATCTTGCTTTTAAAATCTAACAAGCAACTTCTCTTAATAACTCCCAATGGAAGACATAAAGAAGTAATTACTAAACTATCCTGTTACGGAATTTTGCATATTATAGGCTATTTAAATGAATCGTTAGATTATTGGACAGAACAATGTACTAGTATTAACTCTATATCTGCTAATAATTTTAAAAATATTCCTATGAAAGATAACTTAGTTTTTGATGTTAGAAAAGATAACGAATACTTAGAAAACAACCTTAAAAACACTTTTCATACTCCTTTAAATTCTATTGATGACTATTTAGATCAATTTCCTGAAAAGGAACCCTATTATCTGTTTTGTGGAGGTGGCTATCGAAGTGTTATTGCTGCTTCTATATTAAAGTCTAAAGGTTTCCTAAATCCTATTAATATTGAAGGTGGATTTAAAGCAATAAACGAAATTAAAATAGACTGAGTTATACATTTATTTTCTATAACTTATAGTCATAAACATAAGAGCTATGAGAGTTTTTGAAGGTTAAAGTATCCTAAACTTTATACAATTTACGGATAAAATACTTGTGAAAAGGTATTTAAATAATTATGATTACTCACAATAGATTTTATAGTTTCTTCTTTCATTTGAGCAACAAATTAAGACCGTTGCAAAAGTTAATCAGATATTAGGTTAATTTATTTCAACGTCATTTTTTGATATTTTTAGAACTTATCTTTTCAATTGTAGGCGTTTTTTCATTAAATCGAGGGCTTTTCTGCTCTTGATTTCTATTA
>CALLUJ010000106.1 GCA_938011245.1 uncultured Aquimarina sp.
CTATTGGTACTGCTTGTTTTTTCGATAGTAATTTAACAACACTAACCATACCTAACAGTGTAGTTACTATTGGTAACAATGCGTTTCACGATAACAACAATTTAACTACCTTAACTTTAGGGACTAGTGTAGAGACGATAGATGCTAGTGCTTTTTTAAATAATAAAATAGGAGTGCTTAACATTCCAAATAGTGTAACCACCATTGGAGCAAATGCGTTTAAAAACAATAGTTTAACCGAAGTTACTTTAGGGAGTGGAGTTAATGTTATTGATGCTGGTGCGTTTTCAGAAAATGCTAGTATCACTAGCGTGAACTCTTTGAGTACTTCTCCAGCGACTTTAACTACTACTGGGCTTGGGTATGCAGAAGGATTTGTTAGGGGAAATATAGATCTTTTGATTCCTACAGGAACCACAGCAGACTATACATCCGCAGGATGGACAGGTTTTAAAAGTGTTACAGAAGATACTACCACCTTAAGTATTGATACCATTGCATTAAACAACAATGTAAAATTTACGGTCATCAACAACATATTAAGCATAAACACGAATAACAATATTAAGGTATTAGGTGTATCCGTTTACCAATTAACAGGTAAACAAGTGCTAAATACAACAAACAGTACAGCTAATATAAACAGCTTGGCTAGCGGTGTTTATATAGTAAGCATAACTACTGATAAGGGAGTTGTTGCAAAAAAGATTGTTAAAAATTAATAATTAGAAAAAAATAATCAAATCATAATTTTTTAGTTTTTTGGTAATGGCCGTCTGAATTTTCAGGCGGTCATTTTTGTTGTTGATGATTTCAAAAAAAGAGTCTTTTTTTTGATACATAAGAGAAACAATTAATACCCTTTACCGTTAACAATTCCGTATTCAATGGTAAACTTGTTTTTTGTTAAGTCGTTTAACCGTTTAGAAAATTCAAATAAACGATGAAACGGATTAACAACTCAACCTTTTAAAATACACGAAATCATATTTTAAAAACGGCATTACAGCTTTAAAAAACCAACAAAACTACATTTTGATCCCAATGGTTGTTTTCTGACTCAAATAAAAGGTTTTTGACCCGATAGAAATGTATCCGAAAGTTTCGGATGCTAGTGATAATTAATAGTAAATATTTTATTTACAGTGTCTTGTGAATTTTTGAAGCTAAAAATTGTAGAAAATATATTTTCTAAGATGTATTGAAAAAGTCTTAGACGCAAACATCCAATGTATTGCTATATAAAAGTCTATTTTCTCTTCTCTTTCAGTGAAACGGTCTATATTCTAAAGTTTCGGATGCTAGTGATTACAGCTTTAAAAAACCAACAAAACTACATTTTGACCCAAATGGAAGGTTTTTGACTCAAATAAAACCCAATTGACCCAAATGGAAGGTTTTTGAACCGATAGGAATGTTTACAAAAGTTAATTTTGTAGAAATTTTAAAACATTAAATTATGAAAAAAGGAGTACTTATTTTAAATGCTTTTTTACTAAGCACTGCATTTAGTTTTGGGCAATGGACCCAGGTAGGAGCCGATATTGATGGAGAAGCCGCTGGTGATTTTTCAGGACGTTCTGTAAGTGTAAGTGCCGATGGAAGCGTGGTCGCTATTGGAGCTCATGCTAACGACGGAAATGGATTTAATTCAGGACATGTACGTGTGTATCAAAATGTGAGTGGTACATGGACCCAAGTAGGAGCCGATATTGATGGGGAGGCTGTTGGTGATCGATTAGGAACTTCTGTAAGTTTAAGTGCCGATGGAAGTGTGGTCGCTATTGGAGCTAGTCTTAACGGTGAAAACGGAACTAATTCTGGCCATGTACGTGTGTACCAAAATGTGAGTGGTACATGGACCCAAGTAGGAGCCGATATTGATGGAGAAGCTGCCGGTGATTTTTCAGGAGGTTCTGTAAGTGTAAGTGCTAATGGAAGTGTGGTCGCTATTGGAGCCCGAGGTAACGACGGAAATGGAAATTTTTCCGGTCACGTACGTGTGTATCAAAATGTGAGTGGTACATGGACCCAAGTAGGAGCAGATATTGATGGGGAAGCTGCTGGTGATCAATTAGGAGTTTCTGTAAGTTTAAGTGCCAATGGAAATGTGGTCGCTATTGGAGCTCAAGGTAACGACGGAAATGGTCCTAATGCTGGCCACGTACGTGTGTATGAAAATGTGAGTGGCACATGGACCCAAGTAGGAGCCGATATTGATGGGGAAGCTACTGAAAATTCTTCAGGAGGTTCTGTAAGTATAAGTGCCGATGGAAGTATCGTAGCTATTGGAGCTGGAGGTAACGACGGAAATGGACGTTTTTCTGGTCACGTACGTGTGTACCAAAATGTGAGTGGTACGTGGACCCAAGTAGGAGCGGATATTGATGGGGAAGCTGCTGGTGATTCCTCAGGATCAGTAAGTTTAAGTGCCGATGGAAGTATCGTAGCTATTGGAGCTACTAGTAACAACGGAAATGGGACTAATTCTGGCCACGTACGTGTATACCAAAATGTGAGTGGTACATGGACCCAAATAGGAGTAGATATTGATGGGGAAGCTATAGAGGATAGATCAGCAGAAGCTGTAAGTATAAGTGCTAATGGAAGTGTGGTCGCTGTTGGAGCTATATTTAACGACGGAAATGGAAATGATGCTGGTCATGTACGTGTGTACCAAGATGCAACAACACTTTCTATCTCTCAGGCTATTATACAAGGTTTAAAATACACTATTGTAAACGGAAGTGTAGTCACCAACCAGCCAGAGGTACGCATACGTATTATAGATCTTTTAGGGAAAACGTTGCCTAACGAAAACTTACAACAAGGTATTTACATCGTAAATTTCGAAAACTCAAAAGGAGAAACACAAAGAAATAAAATACTCGTTAAATAAATACACCTCCCTTTTAAATAAAAAATTAAAACTTCTTAATAGTTATTGTTGAGAGGTTTTTTTGCTATTAATTTTACTGCTGTATCTTTTAAAAAACAAATTAACGTACTGTTGATTCCCAACAACTCAACTTGAATGTATGCGACCCAATAAATTCAAAATAATATAATACCACTTACCATTAAAAACTTTGTATTCAATGGTAAATCTGTTTTTTGTTAAGTCGGTTAACCGTTTAGAGAATTCAACGAAACGATGAAACGGATTCAACTTTTTAAAATACACGAAATCATATTTAAAAAATGATATTACAGATTTAAAAAACCAACAAAACTACATTTTGACCCAAATGGAAGGTTTTTGACTCAAATAAAACCCAATTGACCCAAATGGAAGGTTTTCAACCCGATAGGAACATTGACAAAAATTAATTCGTACTAAAACACATCCTGTCTAGGTAGTTAAAGTTATATCATCAAGACAGCTTTTTTTAATTAAACCATTTAAATAATTATATATGAAAATTACAAAAATTTCCATTTTACTATTGGCATTAAGCCTAAATTTTGTAGCCTGTAGTTCTAGCGACGATGCTACAGAAGAAGCACCTGACATGGAACAACCAGATGGAGATCAATCAGGTGGAGGACAATCAGATGGAGATCAATCAGACGGAGATCAATCAACTGGAGATCAATCAGACACTTCAATTCCTCAAAAAGATTTTATAACAAAAGTAACAAGAAATACAGACAATATACCTGTAATTTCTTTTTCTGAGATTGATAATATTCCTGTAAGTAAA
>CALLUJ010000107.1 GCA_938011245.1 uncultured Aquimarina sp.
CTAATCGCTTCGATGATTTGTAATTATCAACCTTAGTTTTGTAAACCTTTAGTTCTTCTAGTGATTCTAATATTGGTGTATTTAATACTTGTCCCATATAGCTCAAAGATAATGAAATCATATTATATCCGAAATGGTATAAGCCAAGTATAGGGATCTATATTGTTGATCTTGCAAGTTGCAAAGAAAGAATATAACATAGCAGCTTTGTGTGATCCTGCAAATAGATAATTCTTTCTGCCGAGTGCCAATGGTTTGATGGTGTTTTCTATACGGTTGTTGTCGATTTAATGATTTTACGATTAAATCCCTTATGGGGTTTAAAAAAGACAGACAAGGTTTAGAAAACACGCTCTTAAATCACTTTTTTAAATGAAATTGCCTTGTAGATTCCAAAACTCGTCTCTTTGTTTACAGGGTTCTTTTTATGCATTGCCTTTCTCCTTCTTCTTTTAGAGGGCTTAAACAAGTTTCTTTTTTGCTTCTCCGTCTGCTATAAAAATAAGGATATCATTAGCTTTTAAAACAAACGAGTTACTAGGATTTTTAATAAGTTGTTCGTTTCTATTTACTCCAAGTAAAATAATATTATTTTGCTGTTTTTGTTTTATATAAGCATCTATATAGGAAGTGTTTATTAAGGAAGAAGATACTTTTATTTTTGTTTCACAAATATCCATATCACCTACTTTAATAGAAGTAGATATTAAATCTTCTGTTAATAAAGCTACATTAGGTTCAAAAATATAACTAGCTATAAATTTAGAAACAATTTCTTTTTTAGGAATAATATATTGAATACCTAAATAATTAAAGGATTCTTTTAATTCAATATTTTCTATCGCAACAACACATTTTAGGTTTTCGAATTGTTTTTTTAAGCTGATACTATATACTAATGTGTCTGTATCATTGTCAAAATTAATATATACCCTTTTAGATTTTATAATATTTACTTTTCCTAAACTATCGTAATCATTAAGTTCACATAATAAAACAAAACAATTTTTAGTTTTGTAAAGTTGTTTTATTTGGTTCAAATCAGCTTCATTATCTACTACAATAGCAATTTGTTCTTGTGCTTTAATAATTTGTTCGGCAACTTGTTTTGAAAAAGAATTCCACCCTATAATAATACAGTGGTTAGTAATTTTTGTTCCTAATAATCCCATTTCTCTTTTCTTTAAATATTTTTTTACTTTATAATTTAACTCGGTTAATACATACCCTAAAATACCTAGACTTCCTAAAACAAATAGGAATCCTATTACACGTCCCCAAAATGTTATGGGATAAAAATCTCCATAGCCTACTGTTGTAAGTGTTACTAAAGAGTACCAGTATGCATCTGCTAAATTGGTAATATTCCCTGTGGGAAAATTAGATTCTAAAGCATATATAGCATACACTAAAATATTGTAGATAATTATTGAGAGTACACTAAGAATAACTTTTAACCAATTGGACATTTTAAAGTGTTTTAAATAATCTTAGTTTAGTTTCGTTGCAACTACTTAGTTCCACATAGGTTTTATTCTCTTCAGGAAAAGTATGAATAGCTAAGTGACTTTCGGAAAGGAGCCAAAAACAGGTATATCCTTTTTTAGGAAAATAATGTTCAGAAAAACTAATAATACCAAACCCACTTGCTTTAAGTTTATTTTGAAATATTTCTTTTAATGTTTCAGGGTCATAAATATTAATCCATTCTTGAAAATTAAATATTTGAGCTCTAGTTTTTTTATATTCGTTAGCCATATATGTTTTAATATAAATCCCAATTTCCTTTTAAGTAATATTTATATAGTACAGGGTTATGTATTTTATTAATTTCAATAGAATCGTTTTTATTATTATTAAAAAAAGACTCTTTACCAAAAGAGGTAAGTAATTGCATGGCTTGGTTATTAATCCATTTTGTTTCGAGTTTGGAGAAAGTTAACTTTTGAAGTTGTTTTTTTAGGTCTTCTGAATTTTGTTTTTTGCTTCCTAAAACCCAACCCCATTCTCCCATAGAAATAATTTGATTGTGCATTAATACTGTTTTGAACCCTACAGACTGCATAGTTTTGTTAATACACTTAAAAGCTTTTGTTGCGAAATAAGGACTTCCAGCCTGTGTAATTATAAAGCCATTAGGCCTCAATTTACGATAACAATGGGTATAAAATTCATGAGAATACAGACGCCCTAATTCTACATTACGAGGATCGGGTAAATCAATAATAATTATATCGTAAAAGGAGGTAGTGTCTTGTTCTAAATAATTATACGCATCCTTATTAAAAATATTAAGTTTGGAACTGTTCATAGATCCGTTATTAATATTAATAAGGATAGGGTTTTCTTTGCCTAACTTTGTCATGGTTGGATCGAGATCTACCATATCAATTTTGTTAATCTCGGGATATTTTAAGAGCTCTCTAACAGCACAGCCATCTCCTCCTCCTAATATTAAAATATTTTTTGGGTTTTTAGCAAGTTGTACTATTGGATGTACTAGGGGTTCGTGATACATTTCTTCATCAATAGAACAAAATTGAAGGTTGCCATTTAAATATAGCCAATGTTCGTCTCTCCATTCAGTTAAAACAATTTTTTGATATTTGGTTTGTTCGGCAAAAACAACTTTGTCTTTATATTTTTTTTGCTCTCCCCATTGTATTATGGGTTTAGTAAAAGAAATTCCTGTTATTAATGTAGTAAAAACTACAAATAATAATAGATTTAATCTTTGTAATTGAGCCCTTGTAATTTTTTCTTTAAAACGAAATAGAACAATTCCTGCTACTAAAAAATTAACAATCCCTAAGACAAAAGGTGTATAAGATAAACCTAATATGGGTAGACCAATAAAAGCAAAAAACACACCTCCCAATAAGCTCCCGTAATAATCCTTTTCTAAGATAGAAGAGATGTTTGTTTTTAAATCTTCGTATTCTTTATTAATTCTAACCACTAAAGGAATTTCCAAACCAATAAGAAGCCCTACAAGCATACTTAAAATATAAATTAGGATATCGTAGTAAGCAGAAAACGCAGCTATAGTATATACAATAACAGAAGAAAACGCTACAATTATTGATAAAGAAACTTCTAAGAGCAAGAAATTTTGAATCAAGTTTTTGTTAATACGTTTGCTTAAACGACTTCCTAACCCCATGCAGAATAGCATAAGCGAAACAATCATAGTCCATTGGAAAATAGAATTTCCAATAAAATAAGTGGCTAAAGTAGAAAGGATATATTCTGCTACAATACCAGCAAAGCCAGTGGCAAAAATAGCAGCTTTTAAAACAAAAGAATTATTCTTTAAAAAGTCCATATAATTAGAGTAGCAGCACCTATGTAAGAAAAAGCTTCAATAAGTCCAGCTCCTATATTGGGGGTTTCCTGATTTATAATTTCATCAGTCAATTTTCGGCCTGGTAGTAAAATTTTGTCAGCAATAAACCTTATTATAGGTAATAATACATTTCCTAGTAAGGTGAAAAAAATAATGTCTATTGCCGAAGTTTTCCAATTTATAAAGGGATCAGCTAGTGCGTTCATAATTATTAGGCTTATTGCTATAATAGATCCTGCAAAGGCAATACCTGCGGCTACATTATCTTTCTCTATTTCGTTATGAATATTATAAGACATCCATTGACTAAAAATTTTAGTGCTAATAATTAAAACTAAATTTCCAATTACCCAATATAACACAAAAGTCGTTATTCCTTCAATTAAGCTAGAGGATTCACCAACTAAAGATCCATATAAAATAAAAGCATTTCCAATGTACACGGCGGCTTCAATAACTCCTGTTCCTTCATTTTTATCGTTTAAGATTTCATCTTTAACAGAAAAGGAAGTTAACATTAGTTTATTGGTTAAAAATATTGAAATATGAAGTAATAAAATACCTATGATGCCATAGATACTTATAAGTTTTATATCTTCTAAAAGCCCATAACTTTCTCCAGAAATGGCTCCAATAAGAATAATAATAAGTGCAGTAAAGTAACCTACATAGGAGATAATAAATGCAAAATTATCTTTTTCAACTAATTCTGAAGTAATATCTATTTTAGGATTTAAAATCTTAAAAAGTACTTTACCTATAAAAAATAAGACAAAAGAAAGTGTTAGATAACCCAAACTGTGTGTTAAGCTATTTAAATCAATATGTTCGAGGATTATGTCCATAGTTATAAAAATTATTTTCCAAATCCTCCACTAGTTGAGCGAGAAGATGAAGAGCTACTAAAACGATTGGTATTACGAGAAGTTTTTGAATAACTTTTTCTAGAAGTGTATCCTCGCGATTTTAAGCTAGAGGCGCTTCGTGTTACTTTACTGTTTACTTTATTTTTAAAACTGGTAGGTTTTTTACTCCAATTAGAATTAGAAGTACTGTTACTAGTATAGCCTCTTTTAGGGTAATCTCTTTGTCCTCTATAATTACTGTTGTAATCTCTCCAGTATGTTCTTGGATATCCGTAATATCCCCCATAACCATATCTAGGTCCAAAGAATAGATCGGACATTAGCCTATAGCGACCGTAAAATACCCAAAAAGAACTACCATTACTATTAGTTTGCCATTCGCCATAGCGAGAGTTTCCTACATAGTCGTTAGCGCCTGCGGGAGCAGTATTTTTATCTAAGATGCCATTTTTTTTACTCAAAATAGTCATTCCTAAATCATTTTTATAATCATCAAAAATAATAGGAGAAACTTCTTGCCAATCGGTGTTAACTATTTTGATGTCATTGGCAGATGAAGTAGAGTCTTGCAATTGTTCCTTATTTAAGTTTAGCTTTTTTTCTTGAAATAAGATTCTATATTTATGAAAATACTTATCGGTATCTTCCTTATAATCCATATCGGCAAGCATTACATTAAAATCATTTTTATCGATGTATTTGGTAATTAAATTAT
Organism: uncultured Aquimarina sp.; assembly: GCA_938011245.1. Taxonomy (GTDB): domain Bacteria; phylum Bacteroidota; class Bacteroidia; order Flavobacteriales; family Flavobacteriaceae; genus Aquimarina. The sequence continues at coordinate 4,928 of CALLUJ010000107.1, forward strand.
CGATTGGTGATTTTACAAATTTTTGACGATCGTTTCCTCCTCCGCAAGCATACAAAAGAAGACTTAGTGAAATTAAGAATGTAGTTTTAAATAGTTTCATTATAATTTAGCTAGCAGGTAAAATATTATCAATTTCAAAAGTTTTAATTTTTATACCAATACTGGCTTCAAAATCATTTTCGCCCCATTGTTCAATACAAAGGAATTTGTCTTCTGCATCATTTACATAATCAAAAGAAATTAACTCTTCCCAGTTTTCGGTATCTACATCTCTGTAATATCCAGGAGACTCTTTATCTAAAAAATAGGTAGTATTGTTATAAGTAATTTGCTCGGGAAATTTTTCATTTTCTTTGAAGTAGTTGGTTACAAAAGATCCTAGCTTTCGATACTTTATTTTTTCGAAAAGAGCAATTTCTAAAGTATCATTCTCTTCAATGGAAAGAAAACGAAGTTTCCCTTTAGATTCTACCGTAAACTCTCTTGAAAAATGATTGTCCCCCCAGTCGTATTCGGCCATTTTTTTAACCGTCCAAGTTTCTAAATCATAATCAAATAAATACCCTTTTTCTAAATCAGAAACTTTAATATTAGTAGGGTCGTAATGTAATTTCTCGTCTTTCTTCTTAAATATATCGAATATGCCCATTTGTATTACTATTTAACCAATTTTAAAGAAAATTAATAAAATTATTGAAATGATGTTTAAAAGTAAAAGCCAATATATCCATAATTTTGTATTTCCATCAAACGCTGTTTCTCTTATTTTGGTATCGATTTGAGAGAATAATTTATTAGAAGCCTCCTCTTTTCTTCCCGATGAAATATCTGTTTTCAAATCAATAAGAATATCTGTAAATAGGTATTCTACTTTAATATTAAAATAAATCCTTTAATGTTTCTCGTATGATGTGTTTGCATCCAAAAAGGTGCGTATGCATTATATAAGTTGTTGTATGCTGACTTTTTCTTAGCTTTTATATTTAGAACACACAACATACTCTAATCCATTTCTATAATATTGTAATCGTCCTCTCCTTTTTTTATAATACCTAACAAATGTAATTTTATAGTCTGCATAGGTTCAGAGTCTACCATAAAGTCAGTGGTAAAAACAAAAAAGAGTTTGTTTTTTTGTTGTACCCATATCCAACTAATGAATTTAAAATGTATTTCTCTTTCTCTATAACTGTTTAGACTTTTAATACAAGAAACTGCCTTTTCTTCATCTTCAAAAAACCATTCTTCAACTCTAATATTTCCTCGAATTTTAGATTGCTCTTTAGTTAGAAAGGTAACATTTATTTGTGTTGTTTTGGTAAAATTTTCGTTATCAAAATCATTCATTAAAGTTTTAGCAAATCTTTTGGATTGATAACTTTTTAATCGTCTGTTTATATACTCTTCATCCTTAATTAAACTCTCATCTTTATATGAACTTCCTAAATTTTCAATAAACAATGATAATTGTTCTGAATTATTATTTTGATTATTATCATGTATAATATTGTAAATTTTGATAGGTCGTATTGAATCACTTTTTTTTTCTGTGCTTTTTAAATAGACATCATCTAAAATTAATTCTTTACTTTGGTTAGTATTACCTTTACGACCACTTAGGATTAAAATAATAAATAAGTTGATAAATATTTGTTTCATCTTTAAACAGGTGTTAATGGAGGACGTTCAGCTCTTTCATACTCAACAGTCACTAATTTATTGTAACTTATTTGAGTCAAACTATTTATTCCCGTTATTTTTTTGATTGTGTCATTAAATCGATCCCATTCTCCAAAACCACATATTTCTATACAACCAATAGAACCATAACTACCTGATGATGGATTATTAGGACCTTGGTGGATAAAAAATCCATCATAGACTCGCCAAGCATCATCGTTCATAGTTGTTATGTAATCCCATGTTAAAGTATGTGTTTGATAATCGGCTAATCCTACTATTTTAGGTCCTTCATTTTTTGTTCTGTACACTCCAAAACGTATGGCTTCAAAATCTTCAGTTACTAAGTTATTTACATCGTTTCTTCCTTTTACGGTAACACGATATAAAGGAACACCGTATAGTATCCTAGGTTTATTAGGTCTGTAAGGATAGCTTGTTATATATGCTGTTCCTATTTTAATGTCTGTAACGATAACAGTGACATTTTTCATAATTAATTAGTTTTTTAGTAATAAGCTTAAATATATTGATTTACAGCTTGCGTAGAACTATAAACTTTGGTAACTCGTTGAGTGTCTTAGAAAAGTTAATGGGTTACGACTTAATTGAATAATTTGAGACTCTCGTTCTTCAGTAATTGTTTGATTTTGGTTAGTTTGCATATTGTATGAGATAGTTAGCTAATTTACTTGTTAAAAGTAAATTATAGTTATTTAGATGCAGTGTATATTTTAAATATATTCTATTTTTTATGAATTGTTTAATTAATATACAGGAAAATGCTACAAAAAATATGATTAAGTAATAGATGCGTTACTAAATTATTTTTCCAATCCACTTTTTAATACTTTTTGGATTCCGGCTAAATGCTCACTAAACTGCATCATTTGAGAAAGCACTTGAGCCATTTCATTTTTATTATCCAAACCTTTTAGTTTATTATTTTTTATAAAGGTTTCTTTAATAGCTTCCCAACGTAATTTTTCTTTACCGGAAAGGCGTGTAGTTAGTTCTTTGAATTTTAACAAATTAGCTTCTGCAGAACTAGTAAGTGTTTGCGATTCATTTTCGTAATGGGATAATAATAATGAGTGCAATTCTTCATTATTCATAACGGGAACTATCTTTGAAACCAACTTATTCATGTCTCTGTATGAGCCTTGTAATTTGAATGAAGGTTCTATTCTATAGGCATCGTCCATAGCAGCAGACTTTATATAGGCTTCGTTTACCTTAAGGACGGTGTTTCTAACTATTATAACTTTTTTTAGTATCGTTAAATAATCTTGTACTTCTTGTTTAGTATGGTTTCCTTTTAGGTTTAAACCATCTTCGTTTCCAGATTCTAAAACTTGAATTAATTGATAGACATCTTCAAAGCTTTTACTACCTAATTGATGTAGAACAGGGTTGGATGTTAGTGCATTTTCGATAAGACTTAACTTGAACAGATCAGCAGTGTCTCCAATAATATCACCTAAATTATAAATATCTGCACGATTGGCTAACATATCGGGAATTTGAAATTTCTCTCCACTTTCGGTATATGGGTTTCCAGCCATAATTACACAAAACTTTTTGCTACGGAGGTCGTATGTTTTTGGTTTTCCATTGTAAATTCCTTCTATTTTTCGAGTACCGTCTGCAAGTGAAATGAACTTCTGTAAAAACTCGGGATTACAGTGCTGTATATCGTCAAGGTATAGCATCACATTGTTACCCATTTCAAAAGCTAAATTTAGTTTCTTTAACTCTTCTCTAGTGGCAGAATTATTAGCAGTTGCAGGGTCTACAGAAGTTACTTCGTGCCCTATTGCTGGACCGTTAATTTTCATGAATACCAAACCTAATCGATTTGCCATGTATTCCATTAACGTTGTTTTACCATAACCTGGTGGAGAAATAAGTAGCAACATTCCCATTCGATCAGTTCGCTTGTTGTCGCCAATATTTCCTAATTGTTTAGATAGGTTATCTCCAAATAAAGGTAAATAAACCTCATCAATTAGTTTATTTCTAACAAAAGAAGAGAGTACTTTTGGACTAAACTCGTCTAGTTTTAGCTGTTGTTTTAGGCTATAAATTACTTCTTGTTTTGCCTTTCTATATGCTTCGAAAGCAGTAACTTCTATAGAAAAGTATTGATTTAATTGTTCAACAAAATGATGATAATTAAATTGTAGTGTACCGTTTATAATTGTTGGATGACTTCCTTTTAAATTAGAAATAGAATGCAATGGGCTTACTTGGATTATTTTAGCATTGGATTCTTTTTTAAATAAAATAAGACATACAATTTCAAGGGCGTAGAATGCAGGAGCTAATGAATTAGATTTTAAAAAGGCGGTTACCCATTGTGATGTTGTATTTATAGTGTCTATAATTTGGATAGCTGTAGAAAAACCAGTGGTTATAGATTCTTTAAAACGTGTAAATACTTTTTTTGATTTTAAATATTTAATGAATGCTTCATGTTGTACACTTGCTCCTTGACTAATACAAAAGCTATTATCATTTTTTAATTCGTGAAATAGATAAGAAGCGATTTCTAAGAATATAGTTTTTGTTTGTTTAGAATTTATAATAGATTCTAAAACTATATTATTACGAATAACTTCAGAAAGTTTAGAAATCAATTTTTGATATTCGTTACTATTAGGAAAAGTATATAAAATTTCGCCTGCAGTTTTTATACTATTATTCCAGTAATCTTGTTCTTCTTTAGGTAAACAATGCCAAAAAAATTGAGCATAAGCTCTAATGGCAGGGATATACTGTAATAATCCTAAGTCATGGTTTTTAGAAATAATAACCTTTAAAATTATAGCAGCATCTTCGTCATGTACTCCTTTTACATATCCCTCTGCATAATTTTTACTGCTTTCGGCTCTTACCAAACTTAATAATTCGGATTCACTAAAGTTTACGAGCTGCTTTTTTAATTTGGAGTTAGTAGGGGAGTAATTTTTAAAAATTTTATAAGCTAAAAAGGAAGAACGATATACTTTTTTGTTTTCAGAAATCAGTTCTTGATTCCAGTATTTCTCCGAAGATAATAAGATTTCGTTATCAATATTTTGGTAAAAATCGGTTCCTGTTATATGATACTTTAAAGTATTGTCTTTGTAAACAATTGTTAATCCTAGAGGTTGTTTATTAACGCCAAATTTATGCTTCCCTAATTTAATTACATTTTCGCCATCTTCGTATAAATCTTGTTTGTCCTTAAGTTTACGAGCAGCATCTTCTTTGGCTACTTTTAAACTAGTCTCAATTGTTTCAGCCTTTCCTGCATCGTCTAATTTTTTTAAATTGGAAACAATATCTCTAAGTTTATTAATCATTAAGTCAGAAGCAAAATACCCGTTTATTTCGGTTAGAGTTTTAAAACTCATAGCTTTTTTTGAGACTCCTTTTAAAATACGATTTGCAGCATTTTCTAAGGCTATGGCTTTTTTATTACGGGCTTCAACTAAATTGTTTTTTCGAGCTTCGAAAGCGTTGTAAACTTCCTCTCTTTTTTCAATAATTAAAATTATAAATTCTTCAAAATCCGCAAATCGTCCTTCTAAATCCTCTAACTGTACCGATACTTTATTAAGTAATTCGTCAGTTTTCTCAGGGGTGCTAGCAATGTCTAAGTAATTGATAATACTTTGATCTACTAATTTTAATTGAGCAGCAAACTCGGCTTCAGCTTCTTTAGAACCGTAAGATTTTAAAGCCTTTTTGATTCCTGCTTTTAATTGGTTTATTGTTGAAAAAATTAAAGAAATATTGTCAATAATTTTTGTGGAATGCGATGCGTCTTCAATTTCTAAATTAGAAACAATGTCTATAAGCATTTCTAAATCGGCCGCAATTTGATTAACATCTTTTTCTTGCTCTTTTAGCTCAATAACCTTTTTGAGTTTAACGAGTTTTTCTTGTTCTTTTTCTACACGTTTATGATAGGGGAGTAGGGCTTTATCATTTAGTAGAAACAGGACACATTGTTTAGAAATTTTATCGGTATATGATATAATTTCTGTTTCAGTATTGGTAATAAAATTGGTTTCGATATATCGAATTTCGTTTAGCCCTATAACCTCGCCTCTTAGAGTTCGTAGTTGTGAAAGTAGATCTACAAAATCTTCTATGGATTTAAGCGAACTACTTTTTATTTTGCCAAAAAGAAGTTCTGCTTTTTTAGTAGTTTCAACTATTGTTTTTTGTGCTGTTTTTTTAAGTAAAACAACCTTTTCAAATTCATCTATTGCAGCATTTGCAGCAGCGTTTAACTGTTTTAAAGGTTCGTTTAATTTAAAAGTTTCAGTTTCGTTTATCCAATAGTAACTGTTTACAATGTCGTTTGACAATTTGGTAATATCATCGTACAACCCATCATAATTGTCTTTTTTATTTAATAAGGTAATTAGAGCTTGGCATTCTGCCATAGCTTTTACAATATCTTTATTCCCAATTTTGTAGAGTAAAGTGTCAGTATGTTCAGAAGGAACAACATCTCCTTTAATAAAAGGGGTTTGCCATATTTGAATTACATGGTGTTTGGTTTGTTCTTCTTCGGTTTTAAAATAACATAATTCTCCATCTTGTAATATGGTAAAACCGTTACAAGTAATAGGAGTTTTAACTTTTTGTTCTATAATATTATAGTCCATTAAAATGTATAGTCCTCGCGTATTTTCATAAAATACATATAAGAAATCTTCGCCGTTAGGGGAACTTAATTTTTCTTGAAATTGTACTTTAGAAATTTCGTTATCAAAGAGTTTAAATGCTCCAGATTGCAAATAATAACCGCTTGGAAAAATTATTCCTTGGTTATCGGGTAATAGGATACATGTATCGGCTATACTTTCTATTTTTTTTACTTCCTGTATCTTATGGTTATATACGAAGTAACGAGCAGTTTCTTGAAAGGGCTTTATTTCTATAATAATTAAATTCCCTAAATCGGCATATTTAAATTGGCCATCATCTAATGTTTGGTCTTTATGTTCAACAGCTTCATTATAAATCCCTTTCCCATCTTCGGTGTTGTCTTCAATTTTAATGGTTAAATCGCCACCAATAGTTTCAACAAAAACTTTGTCTAAAATTGAGATATGTGGATGTACTCCATAGCGATGCATATCTCGAGTAACCTCTACCCAATTAAATTCGTGTTGAACAGGAAATTTAAATTCGTGGTCACTTCGATTATCAATATAAGTTAAATTGTTTTCGTTAATAAGCCATTTAAAAGTCTTAATATCGCTATTACTTTCGCTAAGCTGAAAAACCATATGTAGATAATTCCCAACAATAGCAAATTTTGAAAAAATGGTGTTTCTATAATATTTGTATAGGTTAGTAAAATCATTAAAGAAAATTTCGTCCTCTAAAAGTGTTAAAGGTTGTGCATCAAAATGGTTATCCTTATAAGTATATATACTAAAAACGTCTGCTAGTGTAACTTCTGTACGTAAGCCAAAATGTACATTGTATCCAAAGAGACATTTTCCTCCAATGGTAATAATATCTCGAGCAATGCAATTGTTGCCAGTATTAATACGGTTGTTAGCTATTAATTTGGTTTCAACACTTCCAAAGACTTCTTTTCTCGAATTGTTTAATTGAGAAAGACGTGAGATTAATTCTTTTTTTTGTTTTTGCAAACGTCCCTGAATAATCTCGTATGTGCCACCGTCTAATTGAATGTTGTCTTTGGTGTGGGTTTCTTTCATAATGCAACACTAATAATAGTTATAAGAGTAATAATTTAGTATTTTTTTAAACATTAAAAAGCTACTTCTTAGTTGTTTAAAACATAAAAAAGATTAGGAGACTAATAATACAAGCCATTACTATTGAAAATAAAAGAAAACTTCTTTTAAGTTCTGTTTTTTCTTCTGTAGTAACATGTGTTTTTATTTTGACTAATGCTTCTTTGGAAATGGGTTTGGATTGGATGCTAGTACTTTTGTAGTTTTTAGAGAAACTTCTTTTAAAATTAGTAGTAAGTGTTTTTTGTCTACTATTGTTTTTTAATGAAGTAATCATTTCTGCAACTCCTCCGAATCCCATAATTTTAGCTGTTTAAGATTTAAGATAAATTAGTTTTAGAATGCGATTGTGCTATTTATTATTTCAACACAATCGTATTCTAAAACTATTGTAAACTAAGTTTAAGATAATTTCTTATCGGATAGCCCTAGTCCTTTAGCTAAACTGGCTAAGTTGTTGAATAAGTTAGCTTCACTTGAATCGTTAGTTTTACCTTTTAAGTCCGTTAACAAATTGGCAATAGTTAGGTTTTTAATATCGTTAGAAGAAATGCCATATTTTGTAGCAAATCCTTTTACTTTATCTAACAAATTCCCTTTAACATCATCGCTTCCTAAAATAGCATCTTTTACTTGTGTAATATGCTCGGAATGGTTTACTAATCTATCCATACCTTTTGACTTAGTTATCTGTCCAATAATTTGATCGAAGAACATGGTTTCCCCTCCTACAATATCAATATTTGCAGCCTTTAATGCAGCACCAATAACATCTGCTTGTGCATAGGCTACTTCTTTTTGAATATTAATTTCTGCTAAGTCTACTTGTAATTCTTTATCTAATCGAAGTTTAAACTCTTCGTGCTCTTTACCTACACCATCAAGCTTTTTCATAGCATTTGCTTTCTCTTCGATTCCAGCGGCTTCGGCAAGAGCAATTTCCTTGTCTCCAATAGCTTTAGCTAGTGCCTTCTCTTTAATTACTTCTGCTTCGGCAATACCGTCTTGCTTATTGGCTTCGGCTCTTGCTAAAATTCCAGCCGCTTCTGCTTTGGCTTTTTTCTCAATTATACTAGCCTCTACCACACCTTGGCGTTCGTTAGCATCTGCCTTAGCATGCATTACTTGTGCTTCGGACATTCCTATTACAGCTTCTTCCTTTGCCGTAGCTTCTGCAATAGTTTTACGTGCTTCTGCTTCTTTTTCACTAGCTTGTTTTTGAGCTTCTGCTTCGATATTAATTTCTTCAGCTTTTTGTTTTGCAGCCTCTTTTTCTGCTTCAGCGGCTTTTATTGTTTTAATTAGGGCCTCTTGTGCTTCGGCTTCAGCGGTAGTTATTTTTACTTGTTTATTACGATCGGCACTTTTGAAAGCTTCAATATCTTTGGTGTTTTCACGTTCTTCAACAACGCCTTTTTCTAAAATTACACGATCACGAATAACATCTTGAATATTCTTTTTCTCAACCTCTACAACTTTTTCTTTTTCAATTTGAGCTAAAGTTACAATACGTTCTCGTTCTGTAGCTTCTAACATTCTATCTTTTTCTACACGCTCGGTTTCTACAGCATCGGTACGTTGTTTGTTTTTTGCGGCAACAATAATTTGTCGCGCCATATTTTCTTCGGCAACTTTTACCTTTTCTTGTGTAGCAATACGTGCCGTTTCCGATTTTAGTAATTCTTCTTCGGCAACCTTTAAAATTTCGGCTTGTTCTCTAGCTTTTATGTTTGCAATTTCTCGAAGTTGTTGTTCTTCTTTTTCGGCTAATTGTTTATCTAATTCTAAAATAGCTTCTCTAGCCTCTACATCTTGTTTTCGAATTACTTTTTGCTCATCTCTTTTTATAAGATTGGCTTTCATATTTTGAGCAGCAGTTAATTCGGTAATTTTTTTAATTCCTTCTGCATCTAAAATATTATCTGATTTTAGATACGTTACAGAAGTTTGCTCTAAATAATCGATAGCACAATCTTCCATGGTATATCCGTTAAGATCGGTACCAATAATATCTACAATTTCATCTCTAAACTCTCTACGAGCTTCATAAAGTTCTACAAAATCAAACTTTTTACCTACTGTTTTTAAGGCTTCAGAAAATTTAGCTTCAAATAGCTCTTCTAAAGTAGAAATATCGGAAGCGCGTTCACATCCCACAGTTTGTGCTACTTTTTTTATATAATCAACCTCGTTATTAACTCGTACAAAAAAGGCAACTTTAATATCAGCACGCATATTGTCCTTACACAATAACCCGTTTTCTCCAATACGTTCTATCTGTATTTTTTTTACAGAAATATCCATAATTTCTACCTTATGAAATACCGGAATTACGTACATTCCTTTATCGGTAGCTACTTTAGTACCTTTAAAACCAGTTCTAACTAACGCTTCACCTTGTGGTACTTTTTTGTAGAATAAGGCAATAATTGCAAAATAAATAATAATTAGAAAAAGTAGTAAGCCTACTCCAATTCCAATAAAGGGAATAATGTTTTCCATAGTTTTGGTTAAAGATTTTAGTTAATTTTTCGTTTATAAATTTTCGTTGTAAGATTTTACCAAGTAATAGTTTTTGTCTTCTGATTGTTTGATGATTAGTATAGTATTATTATAAGGGATAGTGGCTCCATCAATAGATTTTATGTAAATAGACATACTAGTTCCTTCGGCAATAACTTCAGCAGAACCAAGCTTTATACCAGAAATAGAAGAAAGCGCTTTTCCTTTTCTACCTATAAGGTCTATAGGAAGATCTCCGTCTTGATTTAAATTTTTAAAGAAGCCTTTAAATGGAGTTGTGAAAATTTTAGTTAAGATTAAAGAAGGAAATATGCCTATTAAAAATAGAATATAACCAAAGGTATTATCATAAGAGTGTGTTATACTTGTTGAAATTACAGTACATAACCACCAAATAAATATCCAGCATGTAAACGTAAACATAAAAGGTAACCCTACAAAGTTGAAATAAATAAGGAGTATTTGCCACCATTTTAAAGATTTACGTCTATTAGGAATAATATCTTCTTTATTTATTTCGGCGTTGGAAACATCTACCATATCTATATTTCCACCTTCTATACCAGAGTTGGTTTCTACATCTATATCAGCATCTAAATCTAAATCTATATCAATATCTACATCTAAGTCGAAATCTATTCCTGATATCATAGTAAATAGCCAATATACAATAAGCACTATTCCCAATAGTGTTAACACAATGTTTACAGGAGAAAACGCAATAGTAATTACTTGTTCCAAATGGGTTTAATTTAGTTGGTTATATTGATATAAACTAAAGATAGTTTCGGTTTTCTATTAGTGGCACGCTAATAGAAAACCGAAACTTTAAGAATCTGTTTTGTTTAAACCCAGTTGTTCTTTGAGTTTTGCTAAACTATCATCAGCATTATTATCTGTAATATCTATAGCTTGGTCTAACTCTTCATCTATAGATTTACTGGTGTTGGCAATATCTCCGTAGGCTTCAGCTAAAGCTTCTTCTTGAGTTACTTTGTCTTTCATGCGTTCTAACATAGCAACAGTACTAGAGCTATCAATTTCTGCCATTTGCTTATTTAAATTTTTTGTTGCAGAAGAAACTTTTACTCTGGCCTTAAGAGTTTTAAGTTCATTTTCCCATTTACTAATATTCTTTTTTATATCCTGAATATTTTTACTGAGCTGGGATACAGAGTTTTCAAAACGTATAGCTTCATTTTTGCTATTAGTTTCATTTTTTGAATTTTCTTCTTTTTTAATTAAAGCCTCTTTAGCTAACCTATCTGCTTCGGAAGCATCTAAGTCTCCTTTTTGAGCTTTTTTAAGAATTAACATGGCTTTTTGCTCATAATCTTTAGCTTTAGCACCATACTCTTCTTGTTCGTTATTGGCTCTAATAGCCATTGCTTTTACTTGGGCTAAAGCTTCTAAACTTTTATTAAGATCTACTTTCATATCTCTAATCCCTTGTTCAGTCATTTTAATAGGGTCTTCTATACTGTCTAGCGCAGAATTAGCTTCCGCTTCTCCAATTTTAAAGAGTCTTTTGAAAAAATTCATGATATTAATATTTTGAAAAGTTAATAATTTGTTCGGAATATTCGCTTAGTAGTAGGCTAAGTGAATTAAGGCTAGCCTCTAATTCGTTGAGGTCTATATTTTCTAATTGTAAAGTATCTCTAAAAATTACTTTCTCGCCAGTTTCATCTAAAACAAAAGCACCATGTACAATATCTCTATTTTTTTTAAGTAAGTTTTTGTATACTTCTTGGTTATTGTTTTTAATATTGAAAATATGTTGTTCAATAATTAGAATAGGGAAGGCAATTCCTAAAATAAGGTTTTTGATTCCATTACTCTCTTTATTAATCATTATAATATTATCGTTAGAATTCTCGTAAGTAATGTCATAATTGATTTGTAGTAAGTAATCCTTTATTAGTTGATAATGTTTTGTCATAAGTTAATTTTTAATGTAGTAAGTTGGCACGTAAATATTTTTATTGCTGCCTTTCAATATTACGAAATCTATCTAAGTAATAGAAAGGATGTGTGTTTTAAAATTAAGCTTAAAAGATGCTAAAAGAAATAGAATAGTAAATATTTAGCTATTAATTTTAGTGTTTTAGAATATTATTTGCTAATATTGATAGTGTAAAGATACGATTGTTTTTTTAAATTGCAAATAAAATTAGCAAATTATGTCATATTTTGGTAAAAATATTAAAAAAATAAGAGGAATAAAGAATTTAAGTCAGCAAGGTTTTGCGGATTTATTTGACTTAAAAAGAGGAACCTTAGGGGCTTATGAAGAAGGAAGGAGTGAGCCAAAAATAGATACAATTATTAAAATAGCTAATTATTTTAGCATATCTGTAGATAGTTTGCTAATACACGAATTAACAGTTAATGAATTATTACGTTTTAAAGGTGATATTACTCTTAAAGCTAATGATGTTAAAAAGGAACAGTTTTGTGAAGTGCCTTGTATTACAGAGGATACTATAGAAAATTATATAGAGTTATACGATAAACCTGAATTTATAAAAGATTTAGTTACACTACAATTGCCTATTAATGTAGAAAAAGAATTTAGAGGTTATACCGTTTCTAATTTAGAGATGACGAGTCATGATAAAGGGTTTTATCCCAACGATGTGGTAATAGGAGAAAAAGTGCCGCTTACATTTGTTAAAAAACTAAGTGGAGGAACACTAGTGTTTGTTATAATAAAGAAACAACTTATTTTTAGAAGACTATATGTGAGTAAAAATGAAATTATACTAAGAGCAGAACATAAGAGCGTTCCCGATGAAGTTTTCTTACTAGCCGATATTGATGAATTGTGGCGTGTTCGCTACACTTTTTTCAAGCGTATACCAGAGTTTTCAGATCAGATAGAAAATCAATTAGCGATTATGCAAATTGACTTACAGAAACTTAAAGATAAGTTGAAGTAAAAGATTATTCTATTCAATATTTTTTTTATTAAAAGTAGTACCCCTAGGGGTGTTGCTTTTATGAAGTACAACATTAGAGTGGAGGAATTGAACAGCTTTAGCAGAGTCAATTACCTTAGAGGAACTACGCTCTATCATTGTTTTTTCAAAATCGGTTAACACACTTTTGCGAATACCAATGCTTTTCCAATTAGATTGAGGTCTACATTCTTTATAGATACCTCTTGCAAGAGCTAAAGCGTCTAGTAAGGCTTGGTTTGCCCCTTGACCTTTAAAAGGACTCATAGGGTGAGCAGCATCACCAATTAATGTAGTGAATTTCCCTTTATTCAATAATTCGTGGCTAATTAATTTCCTGTCATAAATTGGATAACCAGAAATTAAAGTTTCTGGGGTTGAAGCTAAAATATCGGGAATAGGCTTGTGCCATTGAATTCTTTGGCGAGCTTCTTTTTTTAATGCTTTTGCTCCTTTAGCACTTAAAGATTTAGCTTCTTGTTCCGACATAGGGAAGCTTAGTTGCCACATTATAGCATCTTTCGAGTATGGCATCATGTAAATACGTTCGTTGCCATTGGCGGTTTGAAAAACCGTTTCTAAGTCCAATAAATGATGATTTGAGTCTTTTAAATTTTTTAAAGAGCAAATCCCTAATATTACAATACAACCCAGATAGCGTAATGGGTTTAGTTCTTCACCTATCAATAATTTTCTTACAGAACTACGGATACCATCGGCACCTACCACAACATCAGACTTTATATTTTCTATCTTTCCATTTACCAGAAAACTTAAATTAACATAATTACCCTTATTTTCTTTAAGGTCTATTAATTGATGCCCCCATTTTACAGTAGCATGTCCATTAAGTTGTTCAAGAAGTTTTAAACGTAGGGATTGCCGAGAAATATGGATATTGGTTCGTTTGTTTTGTTTTTTGTTACCCAATTGCAACCACTTTCTCATTCCCCATTCTCCAATTATTTCTCCTTCGGTAGTATGGACTACATGCTTTGTGGAAATAATACCTTCTTCTAAAGAGAAAATGCCTAAGCCTTGAATAGCTTTGCTTGCCTGTTGTAGAGTAAGCCCATAACCTTGAGATCTAACATCAAAACTACTATCGCGTTCAAAAAGACTAAAAGGGATTCCTCTATGCAAGCAAGCAACAGCTAAAGCGACACCTCCAATACCAGCACCAATAATGGATATATGGGGATAATTTTCTTTGTTTACTATAGGGGGAGTGGAAGAGTGTATTAGTCCAGAACCATTACAGGTAACACAATTATATAGATGGCCTTTGGGAGGTATTGGGAAATTCTCTTTGCTATCACTTTTCTTAAATTGTTCTAAAGCTTTTAAGTAATCCCGTTTTGCTTTTTTACGGATTCGTTTGCTTTTTTTGCCTTGACCTTTACATTCGGAACAAATTGTTAAATATGAATTGTTATTGTTCATTACAAATTTTTTTATTAGCTATAATCCAAGCGAAATGAGTAATTGTAGTTACAATAAACCCAAAGAACCAATAGCTAATTACCGCCAACATGGGCATTAGACAATTTCTTAGAGGAGGGTTTCCAAATAATATATAAAAAATAATGAAGTATGAAATTAAGAAAGTGATATAAATCCATAATGATGAAATATTAGGTATAAAATAACTAAAATATTGTAGTAAAGAGCTAGTTGCAAAACAGATTACTAAAACCATTATTAAATTTTATAATTTTTCTAAGAAAAGAAGTAATTGTTCTAAGCTTTTTTGAGGTTGCTTTCTCCAAAAACTATAATGTAGCGGAAAACAAAAGATGCCTATTCTAGAAAAAGTCTTATAGCGTTCTAAAGAAAAAGCATCCGTGTGTTGTCCAGGAAAACCAATTAAATCGATAAAGTATTTTTTGTTTTTATGAAGAACTAAGATATCTAAAACAGCACCAGCTACGGGGTATCCGCAAATACAATTGTTATAGCCTTTATTTTTTAAAGAGGAGACGACTTCTTCTTGAAAAGTATCATACTCTACTGCTATTTTATCGGCATAATTATAACTTTCTACAAAATATAAATATTTGGAAAGTAATGAATCTTGCGGGATGTCAGTTTTGGATATGGAAGTATAAATATATTGCTCTGATTTTGCACGTGTAATAGCTACATTTAGTACTTCTGGTTTGTTAGCATGATGTAATGCAGAATGATGGGTGTTTGCATCTACTACTGTAGAGAATAATATGATATCTCTTTCTGATCCCTGAAATTGATATGCAGTACCACATAAAATATTAAACCGTTTAAGAGTGTTAAGTCCAAATTCATCTTTAAGTAAAGTGTTTATGTATGCAACTTGATTGCTAAAAAAAGAAATAATTCCAATTGTAGGTGGATAGGTAATTTTTTCGAATTGTTTTATAAAAGTTTTTAATTGTGCTATTATAGCATCTGCTTCTACTTTATTAGTTCCATTTTTATCTCTATTTCCATATACATTTTTTAAGTATAACTGGGAAGTTTGTGTGTGCTCTGGTGTAGATTTAATAATTTCTAACTGGTTGTCGTAAAACTGTTGATTACTAAAATCTATAATAGAAGGAGTAGAACGGTAGTGTTCCCTTAAAAACGATACTTGGTCTTGGCTAGTTACTTTAGCAATGTAAAAATCTAAAATACTTCTATTCCTGTAATCGAAAATAGCTTCTTTAGGAAGTTGGTAATCGTCCTGAAGTTCTAATTGTTTCTTTTTTGAAACAAAAGAATAATGTTTTAATTGATTTGGATCTCCTGCTATTACCACTTGTTTAGCTCTGTAAATTGCAGGCAATGCAGATGCGATATCGCATTGTGTAGCTTCGTCTATAATAACAATATCAAATAGATCTTTTTCTTGTGCTACAACAGCATTCAATTCTGGTAAATGAGCTAACCAAACAGGGAAAACTTTTAAAATATTTTTAATGTCAACTTTTTCTAATTGTTTTTTGTATTCAGAAAAAGTGTCTAACACAAGAGCATTGTAGTAATTGGATAAATCCTCTCTATAGTTTGAAGCATTTTGATTAATCTGTTTTCGTATTTCAGAAATAATAAAACTTTTGAGTTCCCCTTGTAGTAGATTGTTTTTACGTTCTATCTGGAAAAAAGATTCCCAATATTTTGAATTAAAATTGCTAAGTAAATCTAAATAGGAATATTTAGCATATTCAATTATGGTCTTACCTTCTTTAAAGAAAAGCTCGTTAAACTGTAGTTCCTTTTCTATATTTTCCGAAAATTCATTTTCAGATCTTTTGAGACTGTGACTTAGTTGTGAAATATAACCTGATGTGATTTCTTTGGAAACTCTTTTGGTAATTCCACTTAAGTGTCGTTTGATTTTTCTTTTTAAACTGTTTTTATATCCTCTTCCACTGGTATGAACTAGAGAATTTTTTAGATTAAATTCAGAGCTTAAAACATTTCTTAATACTTCTACTGCGGCTTTGGTTTTAGATACTACGAGTACCGATTTATTTTTTAAAATAGCATCTACTACAATATTGCTAATTGTATATGTTTTTCCAGTACCAGGTGGTCCTATTATAATAGAGTTATTGTAAATTGTAGAGTTCTGTAAGGCTTTAAATTGATCCTTATTAAGTTTGGACTCTAAGTAACTATTGCTAAAAGTTTTTTTAGAATTAGTTCCATTGAGTAATTCTTTTATAGGAATATTAAAGAGGTCCTGCTTGGCGATTCCTTCCAAATCTGTAACTACTTTTTGAGATGCATTTGTCTTATTTAAAAATATACTTCCTGCAGCAGGTACAATTTTAAACACTCCAGATTCCAATGTTGTATTTCTAAAATAGGCTCTAATTTTAGAATCGTTCCAGACTTTAGGATACCAATCTAATTCGGAGGTGTCTATGTTTGTAAATGTTTTTTCAACTAGCCTTTTTAAAGTAAACGCATCTTGATTTACTTTAGAAAAGTACTCATAACATTCATTCACAAAATTTTCGGTGGATGCTATATTCTTATTAAGTTCTATAGCATTTAAAGCACGTTTATTAATTATAGCTTCCTGTTGATTAATCCTTAGGAAATAATCCTTATCTTCCTTTTCTATTGAAGCTGGAAACAAAACTAAAGGTGCGCAAAATTTTTTGTCTTTAATTAAATGATTTTCATTTTTTCCTAATATAAGAAAGGCCGCATAATACAATTGTTTATCTAAAGTGTATAGGGTAATTTCTTTTTTAAGTTCGTCTACTTTTTTATTAAAATATGGAGTATAAGAAAAATAACCATTAAGTAAATTTTCTTGTTTTTTAGCAAACCACTTGTAGGGATATTTAGTAGCTAAAATATTGTCCACTATAAATACACTATTGTCTAGTTCGTAGCAGTCCTTAAAGTAATTAAAAAAGTTTTGGGCTTTAATATCTTTCACCATGTGAAAATCGTAAAATAAATTGATAG
Organism: uncultured Aquimarina sp.; assembly: GCA_938011245.1. Classification (GTDB taxonomy): domain Bacteria; phylum Bacteroidota; class Bacteroidia; order Flavobacteriales; family Flavobacteriaceae; genus Aquimarina. Next base: position 22,308 of record CALLUJ010000107.1, read on the forward strand.
AATCTAATTCGGAGTTATTTAGATTATTCTTTTAAATTTGATAAACAATATAAAAGTATGAGAATTATTAGAATAATAGGTATAGCATTAGTTATTGCCTTAATAGGACTTCAGTTTTTTGTAAAAAAAGAGAATGTATCTTCTTATGAGAGTGTAGCTTCTTTTGAAAAGAAGGTTAACCTACCACAAGAGGTAAAAACAATTTTTAGAGAAACTTGCTATGATTGCCATAGTAACCATACAAATTATCCTTGGTATGCATCTATAGGGGTAATAAACTTAATTTTAGATCATCATATAGAAGAAGGGAAAGAACATTTAGACTTTTCAAGCTGGGAAAAATATCCTGAACGCCGACAGCTACATAAACTAGCAGAAGTTTATGAAGAAGTAGAGGAAGGAGAAATGCCTTTAAAAATGTATCGTATAACTCATGGAGGCTTAACAGATGCTCAAAAAAAGACTATTATTAATTGGAGTGAACAATATAAAGAGTATTAGATTTTAAATCTATTCACTAAAACCCTCTTTTGATTTACTTTTTAAGAGGGTTTTTTGCATTTAGTTAAAAAATGTATAGTTTTTTTACTTAAAAAGTAAGAAGTAGTTAAAAGAGTTAATTTTATTTAGAATAACTTAAAATAAGCTTGTGTAGATTCATTCTACATAATATATTTGCACTATTAAATAAGATTATTCAAATTAAATCTAAATAAAATGAAACTTAATGCTTTAATTAAACTAGGTATAACAGCAGCTATTTTAGCTTCGTGTGGATCAGATGATAATGAAGAGGTAATGAATCCTAACCCAGGAACAGGAGGAGGGTTAGTACCAAGTTTAGAGGTGCCGGCTACATATGTTTTTGAAAGAAATGGAGAGTCTACCGTTAATTTTAGTGGGCAAACGTTACGTTTAGCACAAGGAGCTCAAATATTAAAAGATCTTACAAATTTTGATGCAAGGTCAATTGAGATTCAAGCAGCATTTGCAGGCGATTTTGGGGCTGATAGTGATTTAACAGATTCAAAAAATGTAAAAGGGAAAACGGCAGAATCTTTAGATATATTTAGAGATACTGATAGAAATGTAGTTGATGCACTTAGAGATCCTGTTGTTAATTTTTTCGATAGTTTAATTGCCGATCAGGGATCAGAATTATTAGAAGCTTTTAACTCTGCAGGGGATGTCCCAGCAGCGACTCCAGGGCAAGTAGGTGTATTGGTGTCTGCTAATTCTTCGGCTCGCTATGTTAATGCTAAAGGAATAGAAAATAATCAATATTTTAATAAGGGATTAATTGGTGCATTTACTTTGGATCAGGTAATTAATGATTATTTAAGTTTAGTAACCCAAGCAACTCCAGAACAACTTGCAGCTCACGAAGCAGAAACACCACGAAATGATACCAGTGTAGATACTCAGTTAGAACATTTTTGGGACGAAGCTTATGGTTATGTTTATGGTGCATCAGATGCAGATGTTTTAGATAACCCAAATTCACGTCATTTAACTAATGAAAACAGCGCTGTGAATGATGCTTTTTTATACAAATATGTACAAAGAGTTAATAAAGATGCTGATTTTAATACTATAGGAGATGAGGTTTTTGAAGCTTTTAAAACAGGTAGAGCAGCTCTTGTAGCAAATGATTATGAAGTGGTTTCTGAACAAGCTAATATTATTCGTGAATTATTATCGGAAGTAATAGCAATTCGTGCAGTGTTTTATTTGCAACAAGGAAAAGTTAAAGCAAGAAATAATGCGACTGTAGAGGATGGTTCTGCATTTCACGATTTATCAGAAGGTATTGGATTTGTTTATTCGTTACAATTTACTCAGGATCCAACTACAGGAAAACCTTATTTTACGGTAACAGAAGTTGAAGAGTTTTTAGAAGAATTAGAAAGTGGTAATGGTTTTTGGAAGTACACAGATGCAACAAATACAGAATTGGATAGAATTTCTGAGGCTATTGCATCCAAGTTCGATTTCACTGTAGCTCAAGCAGCAAAGTAGTGGAGAGTGCAATTAAACTTTAAACGAATTATATGAATAGTCTACTTGAATTTCAAGTGGACTATTCATATAATTATAAAAACAGTTAAGTTTAATTTGTTAGTATAAAAAATGTAAATGTATTTTTGCTTAAAATAATTTAGTATGAAAAAAATAGTTTGGAGTTTAACAGTATTGTTAGTGTTATTTAGCTCTATTAGTTGCTCTAGCGATTCTTCCGAAAGTGATAGTAGGGTTGAATTAAATAGAAAAGCTTTACTAGAAAGTATAGCAGACAATCAAGTTATTCCAGATTTTACTGATTTTTCAGTGGAGACCGAAGCACTAAAAGTAGCTGCAAATGCCTTTCGCGAGGATGCAAATGAAAATACTTTAAACAATTTACGAGCAGCCTGGTTAAAAGCTTACAAGGTTTTTCAGCCAGTTGCCACTTACGATTTAGGACCTGCTTTTGATGTTGCTTATTATTTAAATTTAAATGCTCACCCATTAAATGTCACAGAGATTGAGCAGGATATTAATAACCCTAATTTTAATGCTTCGGATTTAAATTTCTCTATTAAACAAGATGTACAAGGTTTACCTGCAGTAGACTATCTAGTTAATGGTTTAGGAGAAACAGATACGGATATTTTAGCAATTTACAACGGAACCGAAGGGCAAGCATATAAGGGTTTTCTAGGAATTGTTGTAGACCGCATAGATAATCTAACCGATAGTGTATTGGCTGCTTGGAATGGAGGATTTAGGGATGATTTTGTAAATAACGATACAGATTCTAGAACAGGTTCTTTTAACGAATTTATTAACATTTATATTGAGTATTTTGAAAGACGTTTGCGATCAAGTAAATTAGGGATTCCAGCAGGACAGTTTACTACAGGAACTTTTCCAGATCAAATAGAGGCAGTATTTATGCCAGAAGTGTCTAGAGAACTGCTTCTTGATGCTCTAACAAATAGTCAAGAAATTTTTATAGGCTCCGAAAACACTATTGGGATAGCTTCTGCTCTTGAAGATTTAGGGAGAGAAGATATAGTTGCGGCTGTCACTACAGCATTTACTAATGCCAGAAACGCTATAAATACTTTAGATCAGAATCTAAAATTACAAATAGAAACAGACAGACAAGCTGCATTAGACGCAAGAATGGCATTACAAGAAGTAGTTGTGTTGTTGAAGAATGATGTGGTTTCAGCGTTAAGCATAACAATTTCTTTCCAAGATGCAGATGGAGATTAAGCTGTATTAGTTATACAATAACTCACTCAAATTTTTAAAAATTGTTAAAACAATACCTATATAAAAAAACAAAGACAGCCCCTTTAGCTGTCTTTCGTTTTTTATTTGGAATACTTATGGCAATAAGTATTATTAGATTTTGGAAATTGGGTTGGATAGAAAGTTTATACATTCAGCCTAAATGGTTTTTTACCTATTATGGTTTTGAATTTATTAAACCTTTAGGAGTTTGGACTTATTTTTTGTTTATAATTATGTTTTTTAGTGCTATTAGTGTAGCATTAGGTTACAAATATCGATTATCAATAATTTTATTTTTTTTAAGTTTTACTTATGTAGAACTCATAGATAAGACTACTTATTTAAACCATTACTACTTTGTTAGTATATTAAGTTTTTTGCTAATCTTCTTACCTGCTAACGCAAGCTTTTCATGGGACGCATATAAAAATAAAAAAAAGCATTTTACATATGTACCTACTTGGACTATAGATGCTATAAAACTACTTATTGGAATAGTCTATGTATATGCTGGTTTGGCAAAATTAAATTCAGATTGGCTTTTGCAAGCACAACCACTAGCAACTTGGTTGCCTATTAAGTCCAATATTCCTGTTATTGGACCCTTATTAAAATTACATTGGGTGCATTACTTTTTAAGTTGGTCGGGCATGCTGTACGATATTTGTATTCCATTTTTACTACTTTATAAGCCTACTAGGAAGTTGGCATTTGTACTAGTAGTTATATTTCATTTTTTAACACATATATTATTTCCATCTATAGGGATGTTTCCTTTGATTATGACTTTCGCAGTATTTATATTTTTCTCAGCAGAGTTTCATCAAAAAATAATAACGTTCGTAGAAGAAAAAGTATTAAAACTTACTATTGATAAAAAGTCCGATAGCTTGTTCATCTATCCTAGCTCGATATCAGTTTTTATTAAGGTTTTAGTGCTGCTTTTTTTTGTAATTCAGTTACTTTTGCCATGGCGTTATTTAGCATATTCAGGAGAGTTGTTTTGGAGGGAGGAAGGGTACCGTTTTTCTTGGCGAGTAATGCTTGTGGAAAAAGTTGGTTACACTATTTTTACTATTGTAAACCCCAAAGATAAAACACAATTTGAAATTAGAAATGAAGATTTTTTAACAAATTTCCAAATCAAGCAAATGTCGTTTCAACCCGATTTTATTTTGCAATACGCACACATGTTAAGGAATCATTACATAAAAGAAGGAATTGAAAATCCGGAAATTTATGTAAAGAGCTATGTAACATTAAATGCAAGGTTAAGTAAACCGTTTATTAATTCAAAAGTGAATTTGGCCAAAGAGGAAGATTCATTTAAACCTAAAAACTGGATATTACCATTTTATGGAACAATTAAAGGCTTATAAATTAGTATATATTTTTATATTTCTATATCAAGGAATATTTGGACAAGTTTCTTTATCGGGAAAGGTAATAGATGCTCAAACAAAAGAAAGCATACCATTTGTAGAAGTTTATAATAAAACCACAGCTAAAACAATCTATGGTACAGAGGATGGTGCCTTTAGTTTAACGGTAGAAAAAAATGTACCTCAAAAATTAGTTTTCATTGGTTTAGGTTATGAACTTAAAGAAGAAACCTTCACTATTAAAGGTAATAAAATTATAGTGTTTGAATTACAACATTTAGCAGAAGAGTTAAACGAAGTAATAATTAACCAAAGAAGCAATAAAATATTTGGAATTAAAAACCTTAAAGATGTAGAAGGAACTGCAATTTATGCAGGTAAAAAAACAGAAGTAGTCTTAATAGAACAGCAAGTAGCTAACAAGGCAACAGGAAACCCTAGACAAGCGTTTGCACAGGTTGCAGGTTTAAATATTTATGAAACGGAAAATGCAGGTTTGCAATTAAATATTGGTGGTAGAGGATTAGACCCTAATCGATCTGCAAATTTTAATACCCGTCAAAATGGCTACGATATTAGTGCCGATGTATTGGGATATCCAGAAAGTTACTACTCCCCATCTTTTGAAACTATAGAAGAAATTCAAATTGTAAGAGGAGCAGCTTCGTTACAATACGGTACACAATTTGGAGGTCTTATTAACTTTAAGTTAAAAAAACCTAATCCCACTAAAGGATTTGAATGGATTAGTAGATTAGGAAGTGGCTCTTTTGGTATTCTAAATATTTTTAATAGTGTAAGTGGTACTAAAGGTAAAACCTCTTATTATGCTTACCACCAATATAAGGAAGGCGATGGTTTTAGAGATAACTCAAGCTTTGATTCGAATAACTTTTACGCATTAATATCTCATCAATTTAATGAAAACACAAAATTAACTTTAGAAACTACTTATCTAAAATACTTGGCACAACAGGCAGGTGGTTTGGATGATGATGCTTTTTTTAACGAAGATCCATTTTTAAGTATTAGAACTAGAAACTTTTTTGGAGTGGAATGGTTGTTATCAAACATAAAACTAGAGCACGACTTTAATTCGACTACCAAAGGGAGTTTAAATATATTTTCGTTAAACGCAGAACGTAATGCTTTGGGTTTTAGAAATAGAAGACCAAGTACAGAAGATGATCTTTCTAGACCTAGAGAGTTAATTGTAGATGAATTTAATAATTGGGGAGCAGAAGCAAAATTGCTTAAAGAATATACTATTTTAGGTAAAGAAGTAATTGGTTTAATTGGTGCAAAATATTACCAATCCGATAATGAATCTAGACAAGGAGTAGGGAGTAATGGGACTGATAGTAATTTTAGATTTAGAAACGATGAATTTTTTGAAACAGTTGAATTCCCTCAATCAGACTTTGACTTTCCTAATCTAAATTTATCTCTATTTGGTGAAAATATTTTTAGAGTATCGGATAACTTTTCCGTCACTCCTGGCTTTAGACTGGAGTATATAAAAACTGAAGCTTTAGGAGATTTAGTAGATACTAGTTTTTCAGGTAATGGAGCCATGTTAAACGAAGTTGAAGTTACCCCTGTAGATCGTGTAAACGAGCGGTCTTTTTTATTGTTTGGATTAGGATTAAGTTACAAACCAACAAATTCGCTTGAGGTTTTTGCAAATTTTTCTCAAAATTTTAGATCGGTGACTTTTAACGATATTCAGATTGATAATCCTAGTTTATTAGTTGACCCAAATATACAGGATGAAACAGGTTATACTTTTGATATAGGTTTTAGAGGAACTATTAGTAATATATTTAGGTATGATGCCAATGTATTTGCTCTATTATATGATAATAGGATAGGAGAGCAGTTAATCTCAATTAATAATACTAATAGAGAAGATTTTAGAGGTTTCGGACCTAATATTGATAGACGGTCAGGACCTGTTATTTTAAGAGGCAATACAGGAAAAGCTCAGATTTTCGGATTAGAATCTTTAACAACAGTTAATTTGTCTAATTGGTTATTTCCTAAAAATAAAAATTTTCATTGGCAACACTTCTTCAATTTGGCAATAATTAATTCTGAATATATTGAAGGTTTCTTTTCAAATTCAGAAATTTCAGGCAATGAAGTTGAATATGTGCCAGATATTAATTTAAAAGCGGGAGTTGAGTTAGGTTATAAAAATTTCAAATCCTCTCTACAACTAACTCATGTAGGGAATCAGTTTAGTGAGTCTACTAACGTAAGCTTAGCAGATGCAACAGGTGTAATAGGGGAAATACCAGCCTATACAGTGTTCGATTTTTCTTTAGAATACACTCATAAAAAATGGAAATTAGAGACAGGCGTAAATAATGTGTTTGATGAAACTTATTTTACACAGCGTGCTACAGGTTATCCTGGCCCTGGAATAATACCTTCTTCTCCAAGAAATTTATACGCAGTACTTCAATTTACTTTTTAAAATGTAATTTTACGTATATGTTACAAAAAGTCACTCAACAAACTTAAAAATACATTCATAATAAGTACGTTATGGTTTATATTTATAAAAACAACACAAACTAAAACGCAATGTTTAAAGCCAAGCTTTTCATTTTTGAAAGAGAATACGAAGTTCTAAAATTTGAAATTCGATACAGTCAGAAAATAGACGCTATAG
>CALLUJ010000108.1 GCA_938011245.1 uncultured Aquimarina sp.
TTACTGTTTGGCTATAAAGCAATTTCGCCAATGAACAATTTGATACTTATAAAAATTAAGTATAAAATTGTAAATTGGCTTGAGTTAAGTCTAAGGACTTTACTCCTAACTCCTTAACTTTGTATACATCTAATACGTTACCAGCAATTAAAATGAAATACCCAAGTTTCAACGTAAAAGAATTCCTTGTTCCTGAATTTACATTAGATTCTGGAAAAATGATACGATTTTGGGTTCAGATAGTACCTGAAAAGGAAAATCAAACTGACGGGTATTGGGGAGTGAAAAAAATATTTGAAATAATAGAAAACTACAATAGCCAGAATTTAGGAGTAAAAATATATTTGTGTCCTAGTAAATTAAAAATGAGTCTATTTGATTTCATTAAACCAATAAAAGTTGGTCAATATTTAGACAAGATGTATGAACAAAAAAGTGTTAAAATAAAAAATGATTTAAAAGCTTTCAATATTAAATCCGAATATACTTTAAGAAAAATGGGAGGAACTGACCAAAAGCTACTTTCTATTATTTGTGGAATTGAACAAAATGATAGAGTTGCATTTGATTTTTACGGATTTGCTCCTGACACTGAAGTTAAACTGATGAAATATTTACAAAGAAAACTTAACGAAGGAAAGTCTTTATTAAGTTTTGATAATATGGAGTATAAAGACAAAACAATTGACGAACTGAATATTGAAAATCTAATAATAAAGAGGGGTTAAAATACAAAAGCTGGTAACACTATATATAGCAAATAGGGCTGGTTATTGTTTAATCAAAGGGTTGTTTTCTATTTGCGAGGTCGCCAAATCTTTTGATTTGGCTTTATAATGAAAAAGATAAATCAAAATGCAAAAGTTTGGCTTAGTGCTTAATCGAAAATAATCGCTTGTCCTCTGCCCTAAATGCCATATATTTAACGTTGCTCAATTAAATACTAGATGGCAAATAAGAAGATATGGGCATATGGAAAAAACCTTCAAAATGAATATATCAAAGATTCATTAGATAGGAATCGTATGTTTTTCATTTGGGAAGCTTTAAGTATGAAAAGAAATAAGCCCGATGAATATAATTTAATAACATTTTGGAGTACTCAAAGAAACGAAAGTGAAAGGTCAAAAATGACAACTGTCAAATTAGGTTTCTTCAGGTACATTGAAAATGTTAAAGGTAATAGTTATTCAGGAGACGGAGAATCTCTTTCACATTCAATTGCCATTCTAGCATTATCAAGGTTGAAAGAACTTAATTTCACTATTGGAAACAAAAAACTTTCAATTGAACCTAAAGAAATAATAGTTGATGATTTAAAAGTTCAATTTGAAAATGGAAATTACTATTTCCCTGATTTAATTTGTCTATTTGACAAACCACTTTATCTCACTGAAAAATGGGGTAATAAACTAGCTATTGAAGTTAAGGTTAGCCATGCTTGTGAATCAATAAAGATAAAAGATTTTGAAGACCATAATTATCCGATTATAGAGATTACTCTCAACGAGAATATGCAGTTCTTAAAAGAACTAAGAAAAGAGACCTTTGATGAAGATGATTTAAAAAAGTATTATAATTTCTTAACAGAAAAATTCTCTAAAAATATCTATGGAAAAATAATTTCAAACCCCGTAAGAGTTAAATATCACAAACGAAAAATAAAAGAATTATCAAGTAAAATAACAAAGTTAACTCTGCAAAGTGCTGAATTAAAAAAATCTTACTCTGAGGTTAAAAGAGATAATTTATATAAAGTTGAATCATTAACAAGTAGCATATCTAAACTTGAAAAAGAGAAAAATAAATTAGAACAGGAGAATAATCAACTAAAAAATAAAAGTTTTATAACTAAACTGTTTGAACTATTTAAAAGTAACAGCTAGAAATCAACCAATTTCTTCAAAGGAACTTCTAAAGCTTTAGCAATCTCCAAAAGTGAATAAATAGTTGGATTAACTTTTCCATTTTCTAACTTTTCAAGTGCCTGTCTATCCTTATTACAAGCTCTAGCCAAATCTGACTGATTCCAGCCCTTCTGACTTCTTAAATCGACAATACGCTGACCGACTTTCTTTTTAAGTTGCTTTTTATCCACAGAACAAATGTCAATTAATAACATGACATGTTTGTCATATAAATAGTTGACAATTGGATAAATTTAGGGTTTTAAAAATACACAGTAAATTTCGAGCTAGAACTTGGGATAATACAACTGTACCTGAAATCCGGCTAGAAGGAAAGTGGCTCGAAGAGCTAGGTTTTAAACAAGGAAACGAAGTAATAATTGAACAGAAAAAGAATAAGCTGATAATAACTATGAAGAAAGAAAAAAGAGCATAACACGGTATAAAAAACATAGGGCATTTGTGCTAAATCGAAAGGTTGTGAATATTAACAAAGTCCGCTAAATATAAAATTTGGCATTTATAATAGAAAAGATAAAAGCAAAATATTTATACTTAGCTAAGTAATAAACCGAAACGATAGTGCTTATCACCTGCCCTACGTTTCTTATACTAAACGTTCTAAGCAATTAGGCACACACTACTTAAAAAATATAAAAGATGTCAAAACAAATAGCAACGGTAGGTGACACACATACTTGTCCAATGGTCACAGGAACTGTACCTCATATTGGAGGGACAATAATTTCTGGGTCGCCAAGTGTTTTTGTAAATAATAAACCTGTAGCTCGAATGGGAGATAAATGCATTTGCACAGGATGTGGTATGGTTTGTATAATTGTTCAAGGTGATGCCAATGTTTTGGTAGATGGAGTACCAATTGCTTATGCAGGTTGTATGACTTCTCACGGCGGAGTGATTACGTCAGGTCAACCTAATGCATTAATTACAGGTAACAAACCTCCAAATATTATAACTATGCCTTTAGAGAATATTCCTTTTCCGAGTATTTATTTAATCGACAAAATACTATCTTCTAAAAATATTAAGGAATCAAAAGCTAACATCGAAAAAATAAAAGAACAGGCATACAATGATGAGGAAAATATATCAATTACTAGTACAGTTGCAATTGAACAATTTATTGAGTTTTGTAAAGAAACCGAAACAGAAGATTTTATAAATCAGTGTCAAGAAGCTTACGGAAATAAAATTGACAAAGAATCGTTTAAAATTCTACAAGAAAAAGCAAAAAATGATGAAATTCAACAACCTGAAATAAAAACTACAAAAGGTTATGTAACTAAAGATGTTCATTATGACTTTAAAGAAGGTAGTCATATCATACAAGTAACCGAAAGAATTGTAAAAGCATCAAAGGAAAATGAATCCGAACATGATCGTTTAATGCAAAACTTAGGAAACGCTTTTAACGATTACATAAAGCATATTATTGATAATGAGTGTCAACCATCTATAACCTCTTAACAAATGAAAAAAACAATAATAGACCTATTTCTTAAAAAGTCTGAAATGACTGCTACGGCAACAGTAAACGGAGAAGTTCATGAGTTATCAATGACTATTGGAGGTAACAATTTAGTAAACGAACCTGTAAAACCAATTAAAGAACATCAGTATTTCTACTACTGTCATGTAACTGACGAATTTATTGAAGGTAAAAAATATGCCCTTACTGTTGTTTCAAAATTCGATTTAAAAAGATATTATGATTATGGCGAACCCAACTCGCAAGAACTCATAGAAAGGTTAGTTGACATAACTTCAATTGGGCTTGATGGAAATGGCGTTCCTGTTACAGGATGGCATCAGAGAAGGGTAATTGATGAAGTTAGAAAAGAAACAGATGGGGCTTTTATGGATAGACTATTAAAAATCTATCATTATTTTGAACAAAAAGTAAAAAATGATTATACTTTCAAAGTAAAACCTCAAAACATAACTGATATTGAGTGCAATCAAATGTTAGTATGTGAACAAAATGTTAATATCCCACTAGATGATGAGTTTATGAAATGTATAGAGGAAATTAGCACATTTACACGAGAAAATGATACAACATTTCCCTATGCTGTTATTAGTGATGAAATGGCTGAATTTGATAATATAAGAACAGCAATCGGTGCTGTATCGATGTTTTTACCAGTAGGAAAAGCATATAAATTAACACAAGAGGTAATTGGCTACATTGCTGATATCATAAGTGCTTCTAGTCATAGTTTAGCTTTACCAGCATCAAAGCTATTTGACTTACGTGGTCCTGTAAAATTGTCAAAAGTTTCTAAAGATATGTATGAAAATGAAGGAGGACGAACATACGAACAATTGGAATGGGATCCTATATTGAAAAAAGATATTGAAGTACCTGTTTACGAATTAAAAACAACTAAAAAAATCGATGAAATTGAAATATATTATTAGAATAACGATACTCCATCTAGTATTTACTATTATATCCTGTTCAAGTACAAAAAGTACTAAAATAGAAATATTAGTATCTGCTGATAATTTAAAAAATTTGGACTCAATCATAAAATACAATCCATATACATTCAGCAATGGTGTTAATCAAATTTCCTATACTAATTTGCCTCAAAAGTTAAGAGAAAATCGAGATAAGCATGGTACTATTTACAATAAAAATGCTTGGGACAAAATAACCGAAATATACAAGGCTGAAAGCATTGTGGATATTGACACTATAAATACAAATACAGTAATAGTGAAAAGAAACTTAACTCAATATGTTTATGATGAGGATATTCGTATAGATAAACGATTAAGTATAGATGAATTCAAAACTCTTTTATTAAAAAATGGAATCACTCCTAAAGATTATAAAATTTCAGAAAATAAAGAAATTGAGTGGTCTGGAGGTTCAAAAAGTACTTTCTTAGAGTTAATATTTAAAGGAACTTCCAATAAAATCACAATAAATGGAAAAGGAATAATTCAAATTACAACCTATTTAGAATCTCAAATGCCTTATTGGGAGTCGAAAGGGAAAAAATTTTCTAGCACTGGAATAAAAAAGTAAACTGCTTAGAACAATATGTATAGTTTATAGCTACCCTAGCGGGATAGCTACAAAACCATACATGTAGCGTTGTACGCAAGCTGAAAAATGAGCAAAACGATAAAAGAAATAGTAAGCCGATTAAAGAAATATCCAGAAGCGGAATATGAATTAAATGCGGAATCAATAACTGTGAATCCTAAAAGCGAAAACGGGTTTCCAGTTTCTCTGACTGATAATGGAAATGGGAATTTCACTGTTGCGTTTGACTTTTGGCACGAGGAATTTGATAATGAAAATGATGCTCTGAATTGCTTTGCGTTCGGACTCTCTAAAGATTGTCGACTGAAATTAACAAAAAAAAGGAAATCGACCAATAAAATGGACTGTTGAATCGAATGAAAACGGAATTTGGAAAGAGGACAGTACAACAGGACTAATTAACCTGTCTTTTTGGAAAAAATCGGAATTTGGATTTCTGCAAAACGATTTATAGAGCTGTTTACTTAGGTACTTAGTTTAATTTGGTCAAAGTCAATATTTATATGGTCAGTCATCCTATTAATTAGGTTATCAAATATAGTTTGCTTGTGTATAGAACGATTTATACGATAACTATACTCATCTAA
>CALLUJ010000109.1 GCA_938011245.1 uncultured Aquimarina sp.
AAAACGAAAATTCATGCTGAAACTCACTTATTCTTTGTAATTTCATAAATAACGTAAATGTAAAACCCCGTTTTTAGCTCTCAATAGCTGTTTTCGGGGTTTTTATTTACTTTAAACTACGACAAATTCTTCGTATTTACAAGGGATTACGCATTTTCTGAATACGCCTTAGTAATATGCTCTTTCAGAAAGCCTTATCTATAAATTGAGTAGAAATTTAAAATATGCTTATCCTTAAGCACACCTAAAGTTCATTCCATCGATGATTGACCCCAGCAATGATGAGCCTTTCCATGGTTTGATTACCAAAATAACTTCTATTAAACTTATAGCAGAATTCGTCAAGGTAGTTTTGAAGAAAAAAATCATTATCAATTCTATGATGCACATCTAACAATAGTCTTTTAGCATTGCTTATTGCTGTATGAACCCATGGTAATATCACATTGACATTTTTCTTATCTACTTTTTGCGCTTTATTATTGATTTTTGAATCCTCTATTACCTTGAATTTTAATTTTATCAAAAATATCAATAGAATAGGTAGCTTTATACTCTTTATCATGACTATGTTCGTGAATTATATTTCTAAAAAAATCAAGTTTACTTTCTGTATTATTTGATAATTCATGAGCTTGTTGTTCAATATATTTTTTTTCAAAAGTTATTTTATTATCATTATTGTCAGAAAATATTAAATCATTAAATATGTTTTTTTCTAAATATGCTTTATAGTCAAGACTCTTTGATTCATATACTAGATTATCAAAAATATCAACAGAATAGGTAGCCTTGTATTCATTGTCATATCGATATTCATGAATTATATTCTTAAAAAAATTAAGTTTACTTTCTAAGTTATTTAATATTTCACCTGTTTTTAGCTCAATATATTTTTTTTCAAAAGTTATTTCATTACCATTACTATCAGAAAATATTAAATCATCGAATATACTTTTCTTTAAATAAGCTTTATAATTAAGATTTTGTGATTCATGTATAAGATCATTAGATGTATCAAATTGGATATTCTGAGAAAAGTTTTTGTTACTTATAAGAAAAGTAATTAAAACTATAAGATATATTTTCATAGTAATTAATTTTAGGTCATAAAGTCAATTATGATGCCAATTTGTTTAATTAACTACTTTTATACGTAAGTTTTTTATTTTAAATACGAATATCTAATCTCAAAATAAAAATAGTAAATCTTCTCAAAAAATTATTATTTTGGGTAAGGTATTTTTTAATCTCGACTAACGTCAAATTTAGTTATTGATAATCAGTTAATTATATTTTTCCCTTTTTCAGTCTTTTTTCCTCCGTTAGCTCGATGAATTAATCAGATTCTGATGTGGGGAATGTATGGTAACGATTAATGTAAACGTCTGTGCGTGTAGAAAGTCAGTGACTTTCGGAAGAATACAAGGCGTTACACTTTTTAGTGTTTTAAATTTAGAGTTAAAATAATAAAATTTGTGACGCCGACTTCATAAATACACAACCAACTTTGGGTTTAGTACTAAAAAGCATTGCGATTACATCTTGTTACCATTAGTATTTTTAATACAACTTATCAGAATTTATAACTATTAATTCAATAAACTCAGTAAAATTATTTGCTATAATATCAGTTTCTCCATCAAATTCATTTCGAAATCCAGCTCCAATATGAATTTTATCATCCTTTTTAGAAATTCCAATCCAAGGAGCATTAAGCACGTAGTCTGAAAATCTTATATATTCATCATTGTAATCTAGAAATTCAGAGATAATTCTTTCACTATCCCATATGCGTTGTCTTTCAAAGCTACAGTCCTCAGCATATCCATTAATAAATGAATAAAATTTTAAAAAGTCCTCTGGTAATTTATAACCTAATGCTTTTTCTAAGTCTTCTAGTTGGTCGTTAGTACAGCCTTTGTTTAAAGTTATATTAAGTTTTTTTACCTGATTGATTAATTCGGAATTCATATTGTCAATTCTATTTTTTCTAATTTAGAATTCTCTATTTTATTTATCTGCGATTTGATTATTTTAGGATTAAACTTATAATCAATATTTAAGTATTCAATCAAATCCACTTTAGACTCAAAATTCAATGATGACATATAATCATCAAACTCAATTTGAATTTCTTTCCAGTCAGAATAAGTTTTTTTACTTAAAATGACTTTTGAATTTCTCAAGAAAATTAAAGTATATATCTTTAGTTAATCTAAATACATTACAACGTTTAAACTATAATTAGTACGGAGATAAATAAGCGATTAGTTTCCGAATAAGCACTTAGCCAAAACTTTTTATTTTGTTTTATTTTTTTATATTAAAGCCAAATCAAAAAGATTTTGCGGACTTAGTTAAAAGCTTTAAACTTTGGGTTAAGCACCAAAACCCGTATTAATTATAGCCATTGTTGGCAATAGTGTTTATTCAGTTTCCATTTGATTTAATGAAGTAAAAAAGTACATTAAAAATCTGTCTAAATATTTTCTAATTGAAAGAATATGGTTAATAGTCAGCATAATTTCATTATCTTCATTAATTAGTGGTGATTTAATAATTGCCATTCCCTTTCTTTCATTTACTGTTTCATTTTCATATGACTCTAATCTAGCATAATCCCTATCGGTTATTTTACCAGAAGAGTGCACTATAGCGTGTCTGATAATTCTAAGTTCATAGTAGCGAATAAAGGTTTCTCGATATTCCATTTCAAATCCATTAGGTTCTTTAAGGTTTAAGCCATCTTCATCAGTTAAATACTTTAGTAGACTATCATTTCTCCAACTACTATTAACTTTTTTTTCAATTTCAGATTCTGACAATTCAGATTGTTCAGATTTAAGTAATATTTCGTAAAGGTCTTCTAGAATTCCATCTACTAATGAAACTGAAGTAATAATATAGTTCTCCAACACTTTTTTTAGAACATCATTTTTATATGCTTTAACTAATTTTTCGTTAGAATAAGTGACTTCTATTTCGTGGTCTAACCTTAATGTAGGCGGAATATTTTGTGTTGTACTAAGATGAGTAGAATCGGTTTTATTTTCATATCTATTTGCCGAAACGTCACAAGCATTTATTAAAAGTGCATATTCACTATAATTACCTACTATTTTGGCTATTCCAATTCCTATATGTTCGATTGCTTTTTCTTTTGTTATTTCTTTCATAATTTATTAAAATGTTGGAGAAAGGGAGGATTCGAACCTCCCTCGTATTTTGTCTTGAATCAAGTTACCTGTATAAATATGCTTCTATGCCTTATAGTCAGAAGTGGGACCTGCCCTTCCTCCACGAATACGACTCCTAATGCTATACTTTTAATAAAATTCATAATTTTTACTCTTTTCAGAACTTTGCTTACTTTTTCTATCTTTTTCATAATCATTGTTTTTATAGGTGTTATCAATTTTTTTGGATTTAAAGACAGCCCAACTCTGACTAAGAGCATAGTAAAGTCAATTGACTTAGTAACTTTGAGAATCAAGATTTTTATCTCTGACGAGATTATTTTCAATGAACTTTTTACATTATTGCCAACAAGTGATTAATTAGTAATATAAAGCGCTGCAAAAGCCATATTAATCTTTTCTTGAAACATCTATAGAAACAAGTTAGACTAGGATTCGAAGAAAAAAACAGTAAGATTTCTAGCCTTGCATATCCATATTTTTAAGTTCATTAAGTTGCTTTTGTTCAAATTTACTTTGAGCATACTTATAACCAAGTTCCCACCATTCAGTCATTAATTTTTTATTAAAGACTAATGAATTTTCAGTTAATTCAGAAGGAGTATAATACAAATTTAAGCAAGCGCCGTTAGCCTTTGCAGCCAGTTTCCCAGAGGTTACATTATGTTGTTCAACTTGATCTAATAAATAACTAAAAAGGTTGACCATTAGAGAAAAAGGATTTTTTCCTAATACTTTATTATAATCTAAATTTTCGGACTCAAGTATAATGGCATCTACTTCGGTAGCACCTCGTTTTATAGCTTCTCTAATAGGGACCAAGGCACCAAAACCACCATCGGCATATTCAAAACCATCCTTTTTTGCAATACTCATAAAAGGAATATAATTACAGGATATCCAAATCCAATCACAAAAATCTTCATAATTAAAGTCTTTTATAGATTTGTATTCGGTACTACTTTTGGATAAGTTAGATACGGTAACAACGACATCTTTAGTATGTTCTCTAGCATATAAAAACTCTTCTTTAGTAAAGTTTTTTCGAATACTTCGTTTTAAATTTTTGCTCTCTCCAAAAGTACGTTTGCGTTTTATAAATTGTAAAATAATGTTAAAATAATTTATGCCTACATACTCTCTATCTCCTTTACATTTAATTACAAAAGGGTTAAGACTAAAAATTGTACGCTGATTTACATTTGTATAAATTTCTTTAACTTTATCAATCTTTCCAATAGAGAGATGAGGAATTAAAAGACTCCCAGTAGAAGTGCCTACAAAAATATCGTATTTTCTGCCCTGTTCACGCATTAGATATTCGGCAACACCACCAGCATAAGCTCCTTTACTACCACCACCAGAAATTACTAAAGCCCTCATTTAATTATAGTTTTATGAATAAATATAGGATTATTTTTAAAAAGAAGAATACTCTACTTATCTGGTCAAAATCATTTTTTGAACCTTAGTAGGGAGTTCGTCTCTTAATCGAACAAATTTATTTTGAAACTTAGGAATTGGTAATAAACGTTTTATAGTTTGAGTACAAAATTTATTAAACTGCCAATTAGGATGTACGGCACCTTTAGAAAGATTGATAATACTTTGATCGTCAAAACTTTTTAATATTTCTAAATACTTAAAAGCATTAATACGTGTACCAATACTGTGGTTAATTGCAGTGTAACGATGTAACTCTTTGTAAAAAGAAGCACGCTCATTAACAGAAAAGCCTTTAGTATTTAGAGCTAATAATAACCACAACGTACGAATGTTTTTGTTGTTTAAACCTATCTTATCTTTTGTGATGTTTAAGTATCTAAATTTTTCAGCATCAAAATTGTTCCATAAATTATATAAAGCAGCCTCTACAGTAGCAGACGATGTAGATTTTAGCAGTTTTTCCATAGAAATTTTTAATTCTTTAGGAATTGAAGTTAAGCTACTAGCCAAGGCAAATTGCACTTTAGGATGGTTGGTTTTAAAGGCACGAAGTAATAACTTTTTAGCATTTTCAGAAGAATCATCATGTAGTTGAGAGACTACTTCTTGTACCAAATAAGGATTAACGGGAAATAGTAATGCTTCGCTTAAATATTGATGTTTACCAGCTAAAGGTTGTGTGCGTTCTCCTGCTAGACGCAAGTATTTTTTTATAAAATCTGAAGCTGTTAATAAAGAGAGTGCTTTTTTGGTTGGAAAATTCGAGTTGTATAACCAATTTTTAGAAAAAGTAGAAAGATCTTTTTTAGAAACAAAAGCTACAATAGTCAAAAAGTTATCGGTAGTTACATTCTTATAAGCATATTGATTTAAAAATAATCGAACGGCTTTTTTAAAGTTTGTTGCCCCAATATAATTTTCTAAAGCGAATAAAGCCCATGCACCACGTTGATAGTAATTTAAAGAAGACCCTTTTTTGGTAATTAAAGGGGTGCTTTTTTCTTTTTCACTTACAGCATTTAGTTGCTCTGCACTTTCGTAGAGTTTATAATAAAAATAATCTTCTCCAAAAATTTCTCTTTCAGCTTTTAAAGCAAAATAAGTAGCAAAACCTTCATGGAGCCAATGATGATTACTATTTGTTTCGGTAATTAAATTTCCAAACCATTGATGAGCTAATTCATGCGCACTAATGCTAACAAAATTTTGGTCGTCAAACATAGATTCAGAAATAACAAAATCATCGTCAAATAATGTACAACTTGTATTTTCCATACCAGCATACAAAAAATCTTTAACAGGAACTTGACGGTAAACCTTCCAAGGATAAGGAACACCAATTTCTAATTCTAAAAACTCAAAAATCTGTTTATGGTGTTTATATGTTGCTTCAATGTCTTGAATTCTATTGGGGTAAATAAAATTTTCTAAAGAAACTCCTGTAGAACTTATGGAGGTTTGTTTTTGATACTTTCCAATAGCAAGAGCCACTAAGTAGGAGCTCATAGGCTTATCCATTTGATAATGCCATTGTTTTAATGTAGGAGTATTTGATAAGGTGTCAATAAGTTGTCCATTGGCAATTACTTCATAAGTAGGATCAAAACTAATTTTTAGGTCAAAAATTATCTTGTCATTCATATTATCAATACTTGGTAGCCAAAAACTAGTATATTTACCTTGCCCTTGTGTCCAAATCTGTTTCCTATTAGGGAAATTAGAATCGGTATGTTTTGTATTCCAACCCCAAAAATAAAGCGCTTTTTTGGGACACACAGAATAGTTAAAACGATAGGTATAGTGTTTTCCTTTTTCAAAATTACCTTTAAGTACTATTTTGTTATTTTTATAAGTAACAACTAAAGAGTCTATAGAGGTAACTTTATTAAAATGCTGAGCATCTAAATAAGCATTATTACTATTTTCTTTAGCAATAAAGGTAGCTTTTACAGTTCCTTTTACTGTTTCAGAATTAACATTAAATTCTAATGCGGCAGTAATATGTGTAAAATCTATAGGTTGAGTATCACTTGGAGCTTGTGCAAAAACAAGGATACTATTTATAAAAAAAAATAAGAATTGGATTGGTTTCATTTCAAAATATAGTTCGACAAATAATAGGTTTCATAAAAACCGTAAAATAGAAACCAAATTACAAAAAGCATTCCACTAAAAATGTAGAAAAATGTATCTTAGCTTTAATGAGTATGGATATTTTACAATCCCCGGTTGCCTATGTAAAAGGAATAGGCCCTGCACGAGCAAAATTGCTAGAGCAAGAGTTAGGAATTTCTAAATGTCAAGATTTAATACATTTTTTTCCTAGTAGATATATTGACCGTACACGTTATTTTAAAATAAACCAATTACAAGCAAACGATTCCGAAGTGCAAATTATTGGCGTGGTTACTCATTTACGAAGCGTAAAGCAAAAAAGAGGAAGTCGTTTGGTAGCTACATTTAAAGATGATACAGGGCAAATGGAGCTAGTTTGGTTCCAAGGTGCTAAATGGATACAAGAAAACATAAAGTTAAACATACCCTATGTTATTTTTGGAAAAACTAAATACTATAATGGATTTTCAATGCCACATCCCGAAATGGAGTTGTTGGACGCACACAAATCTAGCCTAAGTACGGTAATGCAACCGGTATATCCATCTACCGAAAAATTACAAAACAAAAACATATCGCATAAAACCATTTCTAAAATGGTTCAGAATTTAATGTTAACTTCAGGTGTTTCCTTTGCAGAAACCCTTTCCAATGAGATTAAAGATCAATTACGATTTATAGATAAAGCAGAAGCGATATTAAATATTCATTTTCCTAAAAGTCAAGATTTATTAACGAAATCCAGATACCGATTAAAATTTGAAGAATTGTTTTTTATTCAATTACAATTAATTCGAAAAAATATTATTAATAAACAAAAAATAAAAGGGTATCCATTTGAAAAAGTAGGAGACTTATTTACTACTTTTTATAAAAACTATTTACCATTTGAACTTACAAACGCTCAAAAAAGAGTACTTAAAGAAGTAAGGAAAGATTTAGGGAGCCATGCTCAAATGAATCGTTTATTGCAGGGAGACGTAGGTTCGGGAAAAACCATAGTAGCACTTATGGCAATGCTTTTAGCTATAGATAATGGTTTTCAGGCAACATTAATGGCACCAACAGCTATTTTGGCAAAACAGCATTATGATGGAATTTCAGAATTAGTACAAGATTTACCAATACGAGTAAGTTTACTTATGGGGAGTACTAAAGCTAAAGCTCGTAGAGAAATACATGAAGCTTTAGAAAATGGGCAAATTCATATTATAATAGGAACACATGCACTTTTAGAGGATAAGGTGAAGTTTCAGAATCTAGGATTAGCTATTATAGATGAACAACATCGATTTGGAGTGGCACAACGCGCTAAATTGTGGAAAAAGAATACGCTTCCTCCACATATTTTGGTTATGACAGCTACTCCAATACCTAGAACCTTGGCTATGAGTTTATATGGAGATTTAGATGTTTCTGTTATTGATGAATTACCTCCAGGTAGAAAGCCAGTAACTACATTACATCGTTTTGAAGGACAACGGTTAAAAGTATTCTATTTTATAAAAGAAGAAATAGCCAAAGGAAGGCAAGTATATGTTGTTTACCCATTAATAAAGGAATCCGAAGCAATGGACTATAAAGATTTAATGGATGGTTATGAAAGTATAGCTAGAGACTTTCCAAGTCCGCAATATCAGATTTCTATAGTACATGGGCAGATGAAACCAGCGGATAAGGATTATGAAATGGAACGTTTTGTGAAAGGAGAAACCCAAATTATGGTTGCCACAACAGTTATTGAGGTTGGTGTAAATGTTCCTAATGCTAGTTTAATGATTATTGAAAGTGCCGAGCGTTTTGGTTTATCACAATTACATCAATTACGAGGAAGAGTAGGACGAGGGGCAGAACAGAGCTATTGTGTTTTAATGTCTGGCTATAAACTTTCTTCAGATTCTAAAACGAGACTAGAAACCATGACTAGTACTAACGACGGTTTTGAAATAGCAGAAGTAGACTTAAAGTTAAGAGGCCCAGGGGATATTATGGGAACACAACAAAGTGGGGTACTTAATTTACGGATTGCCGATATTGTAAAAGATAATCAGTTATTAAAAGTAGCAAGAGATTGGGCTAAAAAAATACTTGAAGAAGATCCTAATTTAGAATTACTAAAGAATGCTCCAATTAATTTAGCCTATAGGCAGTTAATACAGCACAAAAATATTTGGAACTATATTAGTTAAGCATTTTAAATTTGTTGAAATTTTGGTATTAAAGAGAATTCTTTTTTAATAGAAAAACACTGTTGTACTTTAGAGATATCAAAATAGTCGTTAATTAATTTTTTTTAACATAAGTTTAACATTATAAATGAATTAAAAAATAGTTATGTAATTCCTACTTATAAAAAAAAGAATACTTATATATATTTTTGATTGTCACATACCAACAGTTTTTTAATACATTAATTATAGGCATTACCGGTTGTCTTATAAAAGTGATATTACATCGGGACACTAATTCTAAAGAAAATTCATATTTAAATTATTGATTATTCATTTGTTAAAAAATAATTAGATTACCAATAATAACAATTCAATTAATCAAAAAACATGAATTTAAAATTAACCACTATTGCAATGCTCTTACTTGCAATTTCATTTCCTAGAATTGGAAATTCTCAAATTTTTTCATCAACAAATAATACTAGCAAAGAAAATGCAAGTAGTGTTGGAAGTCCAAATGTACCCGAAGGCCAAGTACAAGTAAAAGATGCTCCGTTAATTGCAGGAAACAAAAGTGAAGTAATTAATAACTTAAGAAAGGCAGGGATTAAAAATGAAATTATTTTTAATGATCGTATTATGGGTAATGGTGTTTTTTCAGAAGCGATGTCTAGTCTGGCAGCAGTAAAAAATACAGCATTAGAATTAAGTAAACGACTGGAAACAGCACCAACAAATGGTGCAATTGTGATAAGTAATAGCACTCAGTTGTCAAATAATCGAAATATCCTTAAAGATAACAGTACTCGAACATTTGTTTTTAGAGAAACCATTTTGGTTGATTTTCCAATACTTGTAGGAAGTAACAAGACTATTTGGATTGATGGAACTTTGGATTACAATGGAGTAGATGTAGTTCCAGAAGGAGGAGCTGCTTTTACACCTAGACCATTAAAGAATGATGGTGTTTTTAGTATTAGACATGAAGGGACTTTTAGAAGAACTTATAAACCAGTTAGCCAAGAAAATATTGATTTTAATAGAAATTTGAGAAATAACGTTATTAAAAAAAATAGAAAAGCTAATACAACTATAAGAGGTACTAAAAGAGGTAAAATTATAGTTAGACTAAGTAATGTTAACGATGGAAAACAAAGAATACCAAAAGCTAATGGAATTGTAGTCCTGTCCTCAAATAACGTTACTATAGATGGTGTTTCTATAGAAGGTGCATTAAATGCTATTTATATTTCGGGATCATTTAATGTTAATGTTCAGAATTGTTTTACAGATAATTCGATTTATAGAGGATTACATTTACACGGCACACAAAGTAATAGAACTAATTCTAGCTTTGGAATAATAAAAAATAATTTTTTTACCTTTTCTAAGGTAGATGGAATAGATATAGATTCTTTTTCTGCTGGATTTTTGATTCAAGAAAACTGGATTGTTGGTGCTAGAGATCGTTTATTAGTTTGGACGGAAATAGACGCTAACAATAATACAATTGATAATAATGTAGGTGTAATTTTGGGTGATACAGATGGAGAAAGACAATTTCAATCCGGTGCTTACCAAGAAAACGGAACAGAATCTCAGCGTAGAGGTACTAATGGGTTTAATGGTACAAGAGAAAATAAATGGATTAATAACCATTCTTTTTATGCAGAAAAAAAGTATGATGGTTTTGAAATGAGAGCAAATCGTTTTGTAGAATTTAACACAATAACGTTTACAAACAATTATGTTTGGACCACAGATAAAAATTTATATAAACATAACCCTAAGGCTAATACTTTAAATGATATTTACTATTTAAATGCAGTAGAAAAACCACAGAATAATTTAGCACAAAATATCCCTTTTGGACAAATAATAGCTATTAGAAAATTTTCTGGAGATAAGCAGTTTTTAAAATCAAACCCTAATAATTTAGGAGTTATAGCTTCGGATGGAGGAAATACCCCACCATTACAAAATTGGCAAACATGGGAGCGTTTTATAGTTGAAGAGCATCCAGAAGGAGGAAACAATGTAGTTTTGAGAGCCTTATCAAACAATAGATTCTTACAGGTAATAAATGTTAAAAGAGACGTTCCAATGCGTGCATATGGTGTTAGGAAAAGACGTTGGGAACGCTTTGAATGGAGAAAATCTAATTTTGGAGGAGCTAATAGTTTTGGACTTAGATCGGTACATGTAAACACAAATGCTTGGATGCAGTGTAGACCAGAGACAGGCTCGCAATTATTTCCAGTAGGAAGACAGTTAAGGAAATGGGAAACATTTACCTATGAGATAATTTCTAGTTCTAAAGAATTAGGAAATAAATCATTAAATGTAGAAGTATATCCTAATCCTATAAAATCTGGAAATAATATAAACATACATACTCAATTACCTAAAGAAGGCAAAGTTAATGTTACTATTTATAGTATTGATGGTAATGTAGTTTTTAAGAAGTCGGATGTTATTAATTCAGGAGCAACATTAAGTATAAATTCTAGCAACCTTAGTGCAGGAGTATATCTTATAAAAATAGCCTCTGATGATACTTCTAAAACCGAAAAAATTATTATAAAATAAGTAGTTCAATTAAATCTTGCTAGAGATTCAAAACGCAGGCTTCTAGAAGCTTGCGTGTTTGATTGTCACATCCATAAAATGGCTAAAGCCTTGTAAATGTTAATGTAATCATTACTTTTTTAATGCTTTTATACGGAATGCTTAAGTTAAAATTTTATAAATTATTGTTGATTCGAAATTGTCCTATTCTTTAATCGTAAAAAGGGTTCAGTATTTAAATACTGAACCCTTTAATTAAAAAATCACTAACTAACTAACTAATATTTTTTTATTTTAACTTATTCAATTACGAATTCTTGAGTTATTCTTGCTCCTACAGGGCAAGAAGGAGAGTTAACAACAACGGCGGTTAGTGTATAAGATCCAGGCTCTAAATTAACTAACTCTAATACATTTCTATTAGGTAAGCTAGATAATCTAGGGTCTCCAAATTCAATCTGCTTATTGTTTAAAAACCACGTAAAAACAGATGATCTAGCTCTACCATTAGTAAAATCGACAAGACCAATTAAAATTTTTCCATTAGGAAGGATAAAGAAACCATCATCACTAACACCAATACTATCACATGTAGTAGTGCTACTTCCAATTTGGCCACCTGTAGCAGTACTATTCCCTCCGTTAGAGTTGTTTGGGTCTGTTTCTTCATTAACAATATCATCACCTTCGTCGTCGTTGAAATTATCATTTCCATTCTCATCATCTAGGATATCATTGTTACTTTCATCTGCAATTTCATCATTAGGATTTTGATTTTCATTATCTACTTCATTTTCATCCTCTTCTTCATTCTCATCAGTTAAAACATCTTCGTCCAGATTATCAACTTTAATAGTAGTACATTTTTGTACATCCTCGCATTGCTCATTGTTTGAAGATACAGTTACGCAAACTTCATACGTATCATTCTTAGGAAACTCAAAAGAAAGTGAATTTCCTGTACTTTCTGTTTCTTCTCCGTTTATAGACCAAACATAACTTACATCTAAATCTGTGCTTACACTAAATTGATAAGCGGCATCTTCAATATTGTTAGGTGTTGTGTCTAAACTAGTAATTTCTAGTTCTTGTAGTTCAGTACAATTTGTTGTTTCATCTTCTTCACAAGAGGTAAATAAAATAGCGACTATTACGGCTAATTTTACTAATAAAAAATGTTTTTTCATAACTTTAAAATAAATTAGAATTGTTACATACTATACGCTTAAGAAGAAAATATCCCTACCCCTAATTGTTAATTTTAAAAAAAAAGAAAAAAACACTTTAAATCACAATTTTAGAGTTTAAAAATTAATTTAAGTCGTTTTCTACAATAGGTTATATTTGCTTGTATGCAGCATATTACTTCATACCCTTGGGAAGAATTAACCTCTCAACTTTCAGGAAATTTACAACTGGATAATTTAACAAAGCTTATTTATGCTACAGACGCTTCTGTATATAGAAAAATCCCTTTTGGAGCAGTATTCCCTAAAAACACACTAGATATTCAACAAATTGTTCGGTTTGCAGCAAAATATAAATTGAATTTAATTCCAAGAACAGCAGGGACTTCATTAGCAGGCCAATGCGTTGGAGAAGGTTTAATAGTAGATATTTCTAAATATTTAAATAAAATTATATCGGTAGATATTAAAAATAAAACAGCTACTCTCCAGCCAGGGGTTATTCGAGACGATTTAAATAGATATTTAGAACCCTATAAATTATTTTTTGGACCCAATACGTCAACTTCAAATCGTTGTATGCTTGGTGGTATGGTAGGGAATAATAGTAGTGGAACAACCAGTATTCAATACGGGGTAACGAGGGATAAAATAGTTGCTTTAAAAACGATTCTTTCAGATGGGAATGAAGTTGAGTTTAAAGCAAAAACGGAGAATGAAGTAAAAAAACTAATTAAAGAGAACTCTCTTGAGGGAGAGATTTATTGTAAAATAAATGCTATTTTATCTAACGAAACCAATCAAAAAAAAATTCGTCAAAATTATCCCAAAGCTTCCATACATAGGAGAAATACAGGATATGCTTTAGATGTATTATTAAACACCTCTTTTTACGCTACTAATATAGAAGAACTTAACTTATGTAATCTTTTATCAGGGAGCGAAGGTACCTTAGCTTTTACTACAGAGATTACGGTACAATTAGACGAATTAGCACCTGCAAATAACGCAATGATTTGTGCGCACTTTAATACTATCGAAAATTGTATGAAAGCAGTGGTGCCTGTAATGAAACATAAATTGTACACTTGCGAAATGATGGATAAAACCATACTAGATTGTACAAAGAATAATATAGAACAAACAAAAAATAGGTTTTTTGTAGTGGAAGATCCAAAAGCTATTTTAATGTTAGAAGTACGTTCTAAAACAACAGAAGACTTAGCATTACAGGTTAAACAATTAATAGAAACTTTAGATGCTTCTGGATTAAGTTATGCACATCCCGTTTTATATCAAAAAGAAACGCAAAAGGCATTAGAACTCCGAAAAGCAGGTTTAGGGCTTTTAGGTAATATAGTTGGCGATAAAAAAGCAGTTGCTTGTATAGAAGATACCGCAGTAGCTTTAGAAGATTTAGCGCAATATATTGAAGAATTTACAGCATTAATGAAGAAATATAAACAAGATGCTGTGTACTATGCACATGCTGGGGCAGGAGAAATTCATTTACGTCCTATTTTAAACCTAAAAAAAACGGAAGATATTCTATTATTTAAAAAAATTACCGATGCAGTTGCTAAGCTAGTAAAGAAATATAAAGGATCTATGAGTGGAGAACATGGAGATGGTATTGTTCGTTCTAGCTACATTCCAAAGATGATTGGAGAACATAATTATAATTTACTTAAGGAAATAAAAAACGTATTCGACCCAAAAGAAATTTTTAATAAAGGAAAAATTATTGAACCATTATCTATGGTAGAAAACCTAAGGTATAAAGTAGAAGTAAGTACTCCTAAAATAGAAACTCAGTTAGATTTTTCGGATTCGGAAGGAATTATAAGAGTTGCAGAAAAGTGTAATGGAAGTGGAGACTGTAGAAAATCAGTTGCTGCAGGGGGAGGCATGTGTCCTAGTTACAGAGTAACAAAAGATGAAAAAGATACAACTAGAGCAAGAGCTAATACGCTTAGAGAGGTTTTAACAAATTCAACAAATGCTAATAAATTTAATAGTAAACTATTAAAGGAAGTGTTTGATTTATGTGTAAGTTGTAAGGCCTGCAATAATGAATGCCCTTCGAGTGTAGACATTGCTTCGGTAAAAGCAGAATTTTTATACCAATACAATAAATCTAATAGAGTTTCTTTAAGAGATAAACTGTTTGCTTTTAACGACACTACTAACCGTTTAACATCTAAATTATCAGGAGTTTCCAATAGTATTTTTTCAAATAAAATTACCTCTTCAATAATTAAAAGAGGATTAGGAATTGCCATAGAAAGATCATTACCTAAAATAGCAAAACAATCTTTAGAAAATTGGTTAGTTTCATTTTTAAAAAATAACAAAGTAGTTAATCCAATAAAGGAAGTGTATTTGTTTGTAGATGAGTTTACAAACTTTTTGGAAGTATCCCTTGGAAAAGATACAGTAGTATTATTAACCAAATTGAATTACAAAATTAATTTTGTGGCGCATAAACAAAGTGGTAGGTCCTTTATATCCAAAGGCTTTTTAAAAGAAGCCAAAGAAGTTTGTAATAAAAACATAGCTATTTTTAAAGACTTAATAACAATTAATACCCCTTTAATAGGCATAGAACCTTCGTCTATTTTAACATTTAGGGATGAGTATTTAAGATTAGCAAACGATAAAACGAAAGCTAAAAAACTAGCAAATAATGTATTTACTATAGATGAATTTTTAGCTAAAGAAGTTGACCAAAAAAAAATATTAAGTTCCCAGTTTTCTACAAAAAAAAAGGAGATAAAACTACACGTACATTGTCACCAAAAAGCACTTTCTTCAACAGCACATACATTTAAAATTTTAAATTTACCCAAAAACTATCAAGTACATTTAATAGCTTCAGGTTGTTGTGGTATGGCGGGATCTTTTGGGTACGAAAAAGAACACTATAAGACCAGTATGCAAATGGCAGAATTATCGTTACTGCCCAAAATAAAAACTACGTCATTAGAAACTACCATTGTAGCAACAGGAACAAGTTGTAGACATCAAATAAAAGATGCTACATCGAGAATCGCACTTCATCCCGTTACGGTTCTTTTAAATGCTTTACAATGTAAAAATTAACATTAAGTAACAGATTGTTATGTGTTTGATTTGTTCTGAGACATACTATGTTTTAAACTATTTAAAAATATTATTTTTACAAAATAACTGTTTTATATTTATAATTTGTAGTAAATTAATCCTATGAATTTAGATTTAACACATTACAGAAAATCATATGCAATAAACAGTCTCAAAGAAGAAGAAGTTCCTAATAATCCATTAGAATTATTTGAACAATGGTTTAAAGAAGTAGAGAAGAGCGATGGAGTAGAAGAACCTAATGCTATGTCTTTAAATACGGTAGGATTAGATGGTTTTCCTAAAACAAGAATTGTATTATTAAAAAAATATAATGAATCCGGTTTCGTGTTTTATACGAATTACAATTCAGAGAAAGGGAAATCTATTTCGAATAACCCTAAAGTCTGTTTGTCTTTTTTTTGGCCTAATTTAGAAAGACAAGTTATTATAAAAGGAAAAGCAATTAAGGAAAATGAAACATTAAATACTCAGTATTTTCAATCTCGTCCAAGAGGAAGTCAAATAGGAGCCTGGACTTCACCACAAAGTAATGTTATAGAATCTAGAGAATTTTTAATTCAAAAAGAAAAAGAATTAACCCATATGTATGAAGGAAAAACAATTCCTAAACCACCACATTGGGGCGGTTTTATTGTAGTACCTCAAAGTATTGAATTTTGGCAAGGAAGACCCAATAGATTACATGATAGGATTATTTACGAAAACCCTAAAAATTGGACTAAAAAAAGACTAGCACCATAATTACAATTTAGCTATGAAAACTATTTATTTTATTCGACATGCTAAATCCTCTTGGGATGCCCCCATTTCTGATATTGATAGACCTCTAAATAAAAGAGGTTATAATGATGCACACCACATAGGAGAAGAATTAAAAGCTAAAAAAATAAACCTTGATGCCATATATAGTAGCATAGCTAATAGAGCAAGAATTACAGCGGGTATAATTTCCTTTAAATTAGGATTTAAAGAACAAGACATTATGGATTCAGAAGATTTATATGACTTTGAAGGAAAAAAAGTTATTAATTTTATAAAACAACTACCCAATGAACAAAAAAATGTTCTTATTTTCGGGCATAATCCAGCATTTACAAATATCGTAAATACTTTTGGTAGTATAACCTTTGATAATTTACCTACATGTAGCCTTGTTGCTATACAATTTAGAATTGAAAGATGGGGAGAATTATCATCAGGGGAAACAAGTTTCTATATACTACCAAGATTACTTGGGTACTAAATAAGCGCCTTGCTTGGATATATAAATTTTAGTGAAAAACCCAAATGTCAAAAAAAAAGTTTGAATACCTAAATAGAGAGATTAGTTGGCTTCAATTTAATGCTCGAGTGTTACAAGAAGCCAAAGACGAAAATGTTCCCCTTTTAGAAAGATTACGATTTATAGGTATTTTTTCTAATAATTTAGATGAGTTTTTTAGAGTACGTTATGCTACTGTTCAACGAATCGTATTTGCAGGAAAATCAGGCAAAAAAGAACTTTACGGGATGGAAGCTAGAATGCTGTTAGAGCAAATTACTAATATTGTAATAGATCAGCAAACACAAAGCTTAGAGATTATTAGAGAAATACAATTACGTCTAGAAGATCATGGCATTTTTGTTATAAAAGAACACCAAGTAACCGAAAGCCAAGGCGAGTTTATTAAAAATTATTTTACAGAAGTTGTTAGTCCTGCTTTAATGACGTTT
The DNA here is from genome assembly GCA_938011245.1 of uncultured Aquimarina sp. GTDB lineage: Bacteria > Bacteroidota > Bacteroidia > Flavobacteriales > Flavobacteriaceae > Aquimarina. Next base: position 17,527 of record CALLUJ010000109.1, read on the forward strand.
ATGTTGGACGATTTAGAGCGTTTTCCACATCTTAAAGATAAAGCAGCTTACTTAGCGGTAAAATTAATTTTAGATAAGGAACATAACGATTACAATAAGGACGAAGACAAAGAAAATTTATTTGCTTTAATAGAAATTCCCGATTCTATAGATCGATTTGTAATATTGCCAAAAGATGAAAAGGGGAGAGAGTATATTATTGTTTTAGATGATTTAATTAGATATTGTATAGATCAAATATTTAGTATTTTTAACTATAAAAACATCTCGGCACATATGATTAAAATTACCCGAGATGCAGCATTGGATATAGACAACGATTTTAAGAAAAGCTTTATAGAAAAAATATCTAAAAGCGTACATCTAAGGCGAGAAGGAGACCCTGTACGTTTTGTGTACGATAAAAAAATAGATGCCGATACGTTAGTATTCTTAATGGAAAAAATGCAAATAGATGATACAGATAGTATTATTCCAGGTGGACGTTATCATAACCGTAGGGATTACATGAAGTTTCCAACACTGGGGCATAAAGAATTAATTTATGAACCTATAAAACCATTAGCCGTAAAAGGTTTAGATATTAATGGTAGTATTTTTAAAAACATTGCAATAAAGGACTATTTGTTATATGCTCCTTATCAAAGTTTCTCTTATGTTATAAAATTTTTAAGAGAAGCCGCATTAGATCCAAAAGTTACTTTAATAAAAATTACAATTTACAGATTGTCCGAAGTTTCACATATTGCAAGTGCTTTAATTAATGCAGCAAAAAATGGAAAAGAAGTAACAGTACAAATAGAATTACAAGCACGCTTTGATGAAGCAAATAATATAGAATATGCAGAAGCAATGCAGGAAGAAGGAGTAAAATTAATATTTGGAGTACCAGGATTAAAAGTACATTGTAAAACCTGTTTAATAGAACGGCTAGAAGCAGGAAAGAAAGTAAGATATGGCTTTATAAGTACAGGTAATTTTAATGAGTCTACTGCTAAAGTCTATACAGATTATACTTTGTTTACAAGCAATGTTGCAATTTTAAAAGATTTAAATAAAGTGTTTGACTTTTTTGAAATTAATTATAAAGTTACTAGATACAGACACTTAATAGTATCTCCACATTATTCAAGAAAAAAATTCTCTAAACTTGTAGATCGAGAAATTGAGAATAAAAAAAGAGGAAAAGAAGCATATATTCGCCTAAAAGTTAATAGTCTTACCGATTATGGTATGATTGATAAATTATATGAAGCCAGTAATGCAGGGGTAAAAATAGACCTTATTGTTAGAGGGATGTGTTGTTTAATTCCAGGTAAAAAAGGAATGAGCGAAAATATTAAGGCTATTAGCATTGTAGATAAATTTTTAGAACACCCAAGAGTTTATATTTTTGGGAATGGAAGCGAAGCAAATGTTTATATATCTTCTTCCGATTGGATGAGAAGAAATTTAGACCGAAGAGTAGAAGTGACCTGTCCTATTTTTGAAGAAGAAATTAAGCAACAGATTATAGATGCATTTAATATATGTTGGACGGATAACGTAAAAGCACGTATCTTAAATACAAAACAAGACAATACTTATGTAAAGAATGATCTTCCTGAAAATAGATCACAATTGAATTTATATGAGTATTTTAAAAATAGATTGAATTAATATTTTGATTACAATAGATAAATTTGGAGCTATAGACATTGGCTCAAATGCAGTACGACTATTAATAGGTTCGGTAACCTCTTTAGATGGGGAAAACCCCCGTTTTAAAAAAACAAGTTTAGTTAGAGTTCCTATACGTTTGGGAACAGATGTTTTTTTGAAAAATAAAGTTTCCGAAGAAAATATAAAACGATTAGTAGATACAATGAAATCGTATAAGCTTCTTATGGAAACCCACAAGGTACATAGTTATAAAGCTTGTGCTACTTCTGCTATGCGAGGAGCCGAAAATGGTAAGGAATTAGTAAAGTTAATAAATAAAGAAGCCGATATAAAAATTGATATTATAGATGGTAAAGATGAAGCTTCTATAATAGCAATGACAGATTTAACAGAACTTACAAGTAGAGATGAATCATATTTATATGTTGATGTTGGAGGAGGGAGTACAGAATTTACAATATACAATAACGGAGAAAAAATTGCCTCTAAATCATTTAATTTAGGAACAGTACGTTTACTTAACCATTTAATTACTGACGAAAAATGGAAAGAAGTAGAATTGTGGATAAAAAAGAATACAGCAAATTTTGAAAAAATTTCCTTAATAGGATCAGGAGGGAATATTAATAACATATTTAAAAACAGTGGTAAAGATAAAGGAACCCCTCTTACATATATGTATTTATCTTCATATTATCAACTATTACAATCACTTACGTATGAAGAACGTATTTGGGAACTAAATATGAATTACGACCGTGCAGATGTAGTAGTACCGGCAACTAAAATTTTCTTATCTGCTATGAAATGGAGTAATGCTCAAAATATTTATGTTCCTAAAATTGGTTTGGCAGACGGAATAATCAAGTATTTATATAACGAAAAAGTAAAAAAATAGGTTATTAATCTGATTTTACGTTAATTATATCTATTTTAGAGGTGTTAAATTACCAATTCAATATTAATTTTTTGATTCGTCATTAGATTGTAGTAAAATTGTATAACTTATAATATAAATAGCAATGAATAAAAAATTACTTTTAGGATTAATAACAGCTTTTGTTTTTGGATTTTCAGTCCACGCACAAGATGCTAGGTACGGATTTCGTTTAGGACTAAATTATAGTGATATTGATTTTGAAGATGGTTCGTCGGGAATTACAACAAGAGACTCTGAAGGAAGAATTGGCTTTGTAGCAGGTTTTTTTGCCCAATACTATTTTTCAGACAAATTTAGTATTCAACCAGAGCTTCAATATTCTGCTCAAGGAGAACGATCTAGAGTAATAGATATTGAAAATTCATCAGAAGCAAGAGATCGCTTAAAAGTAAATGTATTACAACTTCCAATATTACTTAATTTTCATTACAGAAAAATAACATTATCTGCAGGACCTCAAGTAGGACTTCGTATTTGGGAATTTGAACGCACAGAGGATTATGAAACATTCCAATTCTCAGCATTGGGAGGTGTAGGATATGATATTACAGATAACTTTCAGCTAAATTTAAGAGCAAGTTTGGGATTGTCCGATGCAATTGATACAAACGATAATAGTAGTTTTAATGCCTCTGGGGTTAATCATTATGTACAATTAACACTTGCTTATAGGTTGTAATTTTTAGTATTCTTAATTTATGTTATTAAAAGAATAATAAAACGCATTTCTTATAGAAATGCGTTTTTGTTTTACCCCCCCTCCTTATAAAACAAAATTAATTTTTTAAATTTTGAATATTAATTAGGCGATTAATTCTTTCTCTTCTTTACCAAAGTTTTGATATTCTAATCTAGTAAAGATTTGTTTTTTTAATATCCTAAGATAAGTGGAATGTTTAATTTAGTTGATAGGATTTTCTAAGACACAATATTTATCTTAAAAACCATGTCCTTAATTAAGAATATAGAGTACTTAAATAAATTGTATTTGTTTTTCTTTAATGTTTATAATAATAATTTTGAAAAAAAATATTATGAATCAACAAGAATGATTATTCAAGCTATAAGTAATATTGTTGGAATGATGAGGTTTAAAATGTGTTTACCTAGCCTTAGTTTTGGTATTGAATAAAAGTTTTTAATATTCATAAAGGTTCTTTGTAGAGTTTTACTGTTCGTAGAAAATAATTTTCTATTATCTTTGTAGTGAAGATGTTTTAGTTCTAAATAAAGTTGTTTTTTCTAAAATTTTTGGAGGTCAATTTATACCAGCTTTCATTGCTTCACATAATAAATTGCTAATTAATAACCTTTTAGGTTTATTAATTTTTTAACTGAATCATTTTAAAAAGGTATATTTTGGAATGTTTTAAGGTTTTTTTATAAAATATCTTAAAAATTAATTTAAAAATAATAGATGGCTAAATCGCAACAGACATTTAACAAAATTGAAAAAGAGAAAAAACGTTTAAAAAAACGTGAAGACAAGAGAAAGAAGATGGAAGCTCGTAAAGCAGAAGCTAAGCTTAGTGATAAAAAAGGAATAGAATTTGCTTATGTAGATTTTAATGGTAATCTTACCAGTACTCCGCCAGATCCTAGTCTTAAAGTTCAAGTCGATGCAGAAAGTATTCAAATAAGCGTACCTAAAACTTTAGAAAGTGATAAAGTGGAAATAGATCCTATTAGAAAAGGAACCGTTTCTTTCTTTGATACCTCTAAAGGTTTTGGGTTTATTGTTGATTCAGAGGATCAACAAAAGTATTTTACCCATGTTAGTGGTTTAATTGATGAAATTGCAGAAAATGATAAAGTTTCTTTTGAACTTGAAAAAGGTATGAAAGGAATGAATGCTGTTCGTGTTAAAAAGGCATAAAGTATAGTTAACTCTCCATAAATAATTTTTTAGATAATATAAAACTATCGTTTCAGATGAAGGTAATGTTTTAAAGAATTAGTTGTTTTTAGCTTATTTTATCTAAGACTTCTTTTAAAAGACGGGTTAGAAAGTTAATGTGATATTTTTATAGGCTAATAAGAAAGTAAAAGCCTCTGTTTTAACAGAGGCTTTTACTTGTTTTAAATTAAATATTTGTTTTATGACTATCCGTAATTAGGGATCAATCCGAAAACTTGTGGGATGGCAATTTGTAGGCTTATATATTTGATAGTCTAAACAAGAAAAAAGGAATAAATTTTACACCTCTAAATAAACTTCTAAAAGCTTTTATTTTTGCGTTAAAATATTAAGCTGAAGCATTGTACTTTTATTATCAAAAAAGTTTAAGATGTTACGGTAATGGTTTTGTATTGATTTAATTACAGTACCAAAATTTTTAGAGAACTTAGAATTATCAATTTTATTATACCATTGTGCTAGTTTTGTGTAGGCTACGGATTTATCTTTAGTTTGTTGATAAATTCGCCCAACTCTTTAGTTAATGTATAGGCTTCTTCTAAATTAGGATAATACTTGAATAATATTTCAGCCCTAATAGATTGTTTTACCTTCCATTTGTTTTTAGGTTTAAATAGTAAGTACCTACTTCTGGCTAATAGCTGTTTAAAAGTATTTTCTGTTCTCAAAAATATAAGCCTTATATTTTTGATTAGTTTGCTTAGTCAATTCTATTTCATTTTTTTCTTGTTCTATAGCTTCCCATCTATACTCAACTCTAATTTGTTGCAAAGCATCGAAAACTAATCTTTGTACATGAAAACAAATAACTACCCTTGTAGCTTTAGGAAAGCTTCTTTAAAAAAAGAACGAACTCTGAAGTCATCCCAGTTCCCTTAGCTATTCTCGAATAAAGCTCTTGAGGATCTATATTAATCCATCTTCTACGTTTCACTTCTAAATAACATACTTTTCTACGAATAGGAAAATCTTGAATTTGAGTTATAAGGTAGAAACCTTTAGAATATAACCGCTTTTGAGATTGTTCGGTCATTGTCAATGGTGTTTCTTCTAAAACAAGAATTAATCTATTGTTAGATTCTTTGACTGCTGTAATCTCAAAATATTCTAAAATCCCGTCGGGTAAGAAGTAAGCAAGGAGTTCTTTGGTGTCCAATCTATTTTTTTAGGAAAACTCCGAAATTTATGTTCTCTCCACAAGTTTTCAGATTAATCCGCCCGAAACCTTCCTAAAACAAGAGGACTTACTATAAAGAACCAATGAATTAATAGAGAGCTAGGAGTAATCGGCGAAGAAATTAACAGATTACTGATGTACTTAATCTTTACCAGTAGAAAACGAGAAAAATCTTTGCATATAGTCAGTTTATGAAGTAGTGTAACAGGAAAAACCCATTTACAAAAGGCAATAGATGGGTTAATCCCCAAACAATAACGCATAAGTATTATATTACGGCGCTATCAGAAAAAATCTTTTATTACTTCGGCAAACAAGAGTTAGTATGGAATGTCTAATTTAGTTGGTAGTCTAGTTTAGAAAACACCAATTCCCAAAAAATTAAAAACTACGCTTTATAGGACCAGTAATATCGTCAATATCACTTTTAATATCTTCTATACTTTTTTTAATATCTTTAGATTGGATATGTTTTGAAGGATTTAAATCGTTACTGCTTTCTGTAATTTCTCTTTTGATATCGTTTGTAGCATCTTTAATTTGACGCATTCCCTTACCTAGACCGCGCGCAATTTCAGGGATTTTATCAGCTCCAAAAATCATTACTAAAATAAATCCAATAAAGGCAATTTCTGCGCCACTTATAAACAAAGGTAATATCATAATACAAAGATACATCAAATAGCCATAAAAGTAAATAGCTCTATTTTTAAAAAAATGAAGAATTATTTTTAAGAGGATGATACACTAGCATCCTAAAGTCTAAATTAGAAAAAGCCTAAGAATCCCGTATTTTAGTTTTGCGAACAAAAAATACAGTTAATGGGACTCTTCAAGCGAACTAAAAATACGAACAAACCACTAATCCGATGTAATTCGTTCAATGAAGGAGTCAAAACAATTAGAGCAAAACCACAAACCATAATAAACTTCTAACAGGACTTATTTTCCATAAAAAACTAAAGAAAACACCTGTCTTATAGTAGTTAACAGCTTAATTTATATCAATCGTGAAAACTTTCGGACGGCAGTCAAGATGATATATTATAAAGTTTTCAAAAAAGAATATAATCTTACACTATCTTTATTAGATTTGATATTTATAAGTAAAAAATGAATCATGAAAAAAATTATAACTTTTGGGTTATTTGTACTATTAACAAGTTGTAAAGAAACATCGAATAAAGAAAAACCACTAATAAACGAAGAAGTAGCCCCTGTAGTTAATACTAAAGGAGTGGATAGTAAAGTAAATGCATTTACTAGTCTTATTGAGAGTGCACATTATAAAACTGATTTTTTAAAAGAAGAAGTTGTAAGCTGCGATTTGGAGATTTCATTTGGAGGTAACATCATCTTAGATGGGACGTTAACACAATTAACTAATGGAACTAAAATTAGAATTGATAATAAATTAGATAGTTCCAAAATAATATTTAATAATAAAGAAGCTTTTATTTCTCCTTCCGAAGTAGAAGACCCTAGAGCACGCTTTCACATTTTTACGTGGTCTTATTTTTTTAGTTTGCCATTTAAATTGAATGATCCAGGAACGAAAAGGAGTAATTCATTAAAGAAAAAATGGGGAAACTCGATGTTAGATACCCAGAGATTAACTTTTGAAGAGGGAATAGGGGATGCACCAAAAGATTGGTACATATTATATAAAAACAGTAGTAACTTATTAGATGGAGCTGCTTATATTGTAAGTTACGGAAAAGATATTAGAGAGGCAGAAAAAGAACCACATGCTATTAAATATAATAATTTTAAAAAGATTAAAGGAATTCCAATAGCAACAAATTGGACTTTTCATATGTGGAATGATACTATAGGATATGGTAAACAAATAGGAGAAGTGAAATTAAAGAATATTAAATTTTTAAAAAACACTTCTGAATTATTTAAAAAATCTGAAAATTCAAGAACTTTAAATGCTGTTAATTAAATTAATATTAAGAAGTTGTAGTTGTGAATAAAAAAAGGCAGATTTTTCAATTAAAATCTACCTTTTTTTATATACTATTTTGTGTATTATTTGCTTAAATACATTTTTCTTCTAGAATATAATTCATAAAAAGCATCGTCTTTTAAACTATCTATAAATAAAATGCTTTCTCCAGTACTCTTCATTTCAGGGCCTAATTTTTTATTTACATTAGGAAATTTATTAAAAGAAAATACAGGTTGTTTAATTGCGTAACCTTCTAATTTAGGGTTAAAAGTAAAATCGGTTACCTTCTTATCGCCAAGCATTACTTTTGTAGCATAGTTTACATAAGGTTCTCCATATGCTTTTGCAATAAAAGGCACTGTACGAGAAGCACGTGGGTTGGCTTCAATAATAAATACCTTATCATCTTTAATAGCAAATTGAATATTAATTAATCCAACCGTTTTTAAGGCTAAAGCAATGGTTTTAGTGTAATCTTTAATTTGTTGCATTACAAATTCTCCTAAGTTAAAAGGAGGAAGAGTAGCATTAGAATCACCAGAGTGTACACCACAAGGCTCAATATGTTCCATAATACCTATTATGTACACGTTTTCCCCATCACAAATAGCGTCGGCTTCAGCTTCTATAGCACCATCTAAATAGTGGTCTAAAAGTAATTTATTATTAGGTATTTTTTGCAATAAATCTACAACGTGAGCTTCTAGTTCTTGCTTGTTAATTACAATTTTCATTCCTTGTCCTCCTAATACATAAGAAGGTCTTACTAGTATAGGAAAGTCTAATTCATCTGCTAAAGCTAAAGCTTCGTCTGCATTTTGAGCAACTCCAAATTCTGGGTAAGGAATGTTGTTATCTTTTAATAAAGTAGAAAAACTACCTCGATCCTCAGCTAAGTCTAAAGCATCAAAACTAGTACCAAGAACCTTAATTCCGTATCGTTCTAATTTTTCGGCTAATTTAAGAGCTGTTTGGCCTCCTAATTGAACAATAACACCTTCTGGTTTTTCATGACGAATAATATCGTAGATATGTTCCCAAAATACAGGTTCGAAATATAATTTATCTGCCGTATCGAAATCGGTAGAAACGGTTTCAGGATTACAGTTAATCATAATAGTTTCGTAACCACATTCTGCGGCAGCTAAAACCCCATGTACACAACAATAATCAAATTCGATACCTTGTCCAATTCGATTAGGACCAGAGCCTAATACAATTACTTTTTTCTTATCGCTAACGGTACTTTCATTTTGGACATAAGTAGTTCCATTGGCAAGTTCAATATCACTTTCAAAAGTAGAGTAGTAGTAAGGGGTTTGTGCTTTAAATTCGGCAGCGCAAGTATCTACTAATTTGTAAACTCTATTAATTTTAAATTCGTCTCTTTTGTTATACACGTCGCTTTCTAAACAACCAAGCATATGTGCAATTTGTCTATCGGCAAATCCTTTTTGTTTAGCTTCAAGTAATAGTTCTTTGTTTAGGGAATCTATTTTGAAGGTGGAAATTTCTTTTTCTAAAGTGTATAGTTCCTCGTACTGTTTTAGGAACCACATGTCTATTTTAGTAATTTCGTGAATTCTGCTTAAAGGAATACCAGCTTGTATAGCATCGTAAATTACAAATACTCTGTCCCAACTAGCATGAGTAAGTTTGTCAATAATAGTGTCGTAATCTTTATACCCTTTTCCGTCTGCACCTAAACCGTTACGTTTAATTTCTAAAGATTGTGTAGCTTTATGTAAAGCCTCTTGGAAGGATCTACCAATACCCATAACTTCACCTACGGCTTTCATTTGTAAACCTAATGTGCGGTCGGCTCCTTCAAATTTATCAAAATTCCAACGTGGTATTTTTACAATAACGTAGTCTAATGTAGGTTCAAATAAGGCAGAGGTATTTCCTGTAATTTGGTTGTCTAATTCGTCTAAAGTATATCCCATGGCCAATTTTGTGGCTACTTTAGCAATAGGGTACCCTGTTGCTTTACTAGCTAAAGCAGAAGAACGGGATACACGAGGGTTAATTTCAATAGCGATAATTTCTTCGGCTTCGTCTGGACTTACAGCAAATTGTACATTACAACCACCTTCAAAATCGCCAATACTACGCATCATATGTATAGCCATATCTCTCATGCGTTGGTAAGTTTTATCGGAAAGAGTCATTGCAGGAGCTACTGTAATAGAATCCCCCGTATGGATACCCATAGGGTCCATGTTTTCTATAGCACAAATAATTACTACATTATCATTTTTATCTCGTAATAACTCTAGTTCATATTCCTTCCAACCTAATAAAGCTTTGTCAAGCATTACTTCGTGTATTGGAGAAGCTTCTAAACCACGAGTAAGTAATTCATCAAAATCTTTTTCTTCATGTACAATTGCAGCACCAGCTCCTCCCAATGTAAAGGAAGATCTAATACATAATGGGAATCCAAACTCTTGAGCAATTTCTTTTCCTTTAAGGAATGAGTTTGCAGTAGCTTGCGGAGCCATACCTACTCCTATTTTCCCCATTAGTTCTCTAAACTTCTCTCGGTCTTCGGTAATATTAATAGCGTCAATATCAACACCAATTAATTCCACATTAAAATCTTCCCAAATCCCTTTTTCTTGAGCTTCGATACAAAGATTTAATGCTGTTTGTCCTCCCATTGTAGGTAAAACGGCATCAATATTAGGATGTGTTTTAAGAATCTCGATAATAGACTTAGTGTTCAATGGTTTTAGATAAACATGATCTGCCATTGAAGGATCTGTCATTATAGTAGCAGGATTGGAATTGATTAATACAGTTTCTATTCCATCTTCTCTTAACGATCGTAAAGATTGTGAACCTGAATAATCGAATTCACAAGCTTGACCAATTACAATAGGTCCTGAGCCTATTAATAAAACACATTTAAGATTACTATTTTTTGGCATTTGGTAGGTGTTACAACTTATTTATGAAAAGGTATAAAAAAAGGCGTTACTTCTAAAAAAAGTAACACCTATATTATTTTTGAATACACATATTAGTGTTTATGTCTAATTTCCGATGAAACAGATAATTTTTTTCTGCCCTTTGCTCTTCTACGGGCAAGGACTTTTCTTCCGTTTGCAGAGGCCATACGCTCTCTGAATCCGTGTTTGTTCTTTCTTTTTCTTTTAGACGGTTGAAATGTTCTCTTGCTCATTATAAAATATCGTTAATAAAATATTTAGCTATGTTTTAGAGTTTTTAAGCGATTTTATTCGATTTAAAACTGCGTGCAAATATACGAAGACTTTTTAGTTTAACAAGGTTTGGAGTAAAAAAAAACGAATTCTTTTTAATACCTTTGTGGCGTTAAAAATATCAATTATATGTTCAATAAAAACATTAAACTAATATTAGCGATATTAGTATTTGCATTAGCTGTTTTTCAATTTTTCGATAATTATATAGGTAATGGTATATTGTTGTTACTATTAGTGGGTATTTTTGTGTTCTTGTATTTTAAAAATGAAGTAATTTTATGGGCCTTTTTAAAACTTAGAAAACAAGATTTTGAAGGGACATCGAAAATACTAGATAAAATTAAGAATCCAGAAACAGCATTGGTTACTAAACAGCAAGGTTATTATAATTATTTGAGGGGTATTATTTTGTCTCAAACAAATATGACTAAAGCTGAAAAATACTTAAGAAAAGCTATTAAATTAGGTTTGTCTATGGATCAGGATTTAGCTGTAGCTAAACTTAATTTAGCAGGAATTGCAATGACTAAACGAAGAAAAAGAGAGGCTCAAGCGTTAATTGCTGAAGCTAAAAAATTAGATAAACAAGGTATGTTAAAGGAACAAATAACAATGATGAAAAATCAAATGAAACGTATGTGAGTTGTTAATTTTTTTTGCAATACTGTTTAAAAAAATAGAGGTAAAGCTTTGTTACTAGATAAAAGAATGTATATTTGCAGCCTATTAAAAGAGCCGTTGTTTGGTTCAATTAAAATCTAAAAGAAAGGAGGTCATATCTATGTTAATTATACCTATTAAAGACGGAGAAAATATCGATAGAGCGCTGAAGCGTTTTAAGAGAAAATTTGATAAAACTGGAACTATGCGTCAACTTAGAGGGCGCAAGCAATTTAACAAGCCATCGGTAGTTAGAAGAGCTCAAATTCAGAAAGCGCAATATATTCAGGGACTTAGAGACCAAGAAAATATTTAAATTAGTCTTTAAGTCGTTGTACGTCTTGGAGTTATAATAAAAAGCCTGTAGATAATAGTTTACAGGCTTTTTTGCAATAATAAAAAGGACTTTTATATATAATGTTTTACGTTAATATAAAGAAAGTCTATTTTTTAAATTTATTGTAATGAAATGTACTAGAACTATTTTCTGCTAAGTAAAAACTTTGTTCGTATGTATTTTACAGAGAACAAGGTTTAAATTTTAAGTAGTATTTTTAATTAAAAATAAGTATGAAAAGGAAATCAATAAAATTTAAAAACTCAAAAGGAATTGAGTTGTCTGGTAAAATAGAACTTCCAGTAGATAGGCATCCTCGAGCTTATGCATTATTTGCTCACTGTTTTACTTGTAATAAAAATTTGACTGCAATTAAGAACATTTCTAGAGCTTTAACTCAAAATGGTTTTGGGTTAGTACGTTTTGATTTTACGGGTTTAGGGCAAAGTAAAGGAGACTTTTCAGAAACTAACTTTTCTTCTAATATTCAAGATTTAGAAGATGTAGCGAATTATATGTCTCAAGAATTGGAAGCTCCTAGATTGTTAATAGGGCATTCTTTAGGAGGTGCAGCCGCTATTTTTGCGAGTAAAAATATTAATTCTATAGAAGCTGTAGCGACTATAGGAGCACCAGCATCTCCCGAACATGTAACTCATCTTTTTAAAAGTGGAATAGAAGAAATTGAAGCTACAGGAAAAGCTATAGTAGAAATTGGAGGAAGATCATTTCCTATAGCAAAACAGTTTTTAGATGATATTTCTATGGTTAGTATGGAAGAGGTTGTAAAAACACTTAGAAAACCTGTTTTAATATTGCATTCTCCGCAAGATACTACGGTAGAAATTAATAATGCAGCAGAAATTTATGCAGCAGCTAAACATCCTAAAAGTTTTGTGTCTTTAGATGGAGCAGATCATCTATTGTCTAATAAAGAAGATTCTGTATATGCAGGAAGTATAATTGTGCAGTGGGCAAGTAGATACATAAAAACTTTAGAGGATAAAAAATTAACAACAACAAATCAAGTAGTTGTTAAAATAGAGAAAGAAGATTTAACAACTCATATTCTTGCTGCTGGACACTCTATAATAGCAGACGAACCAGAATCTGTAGGAGGTAATAATTTTGGACCTTCTCCTTACGATTTATTATTATCGGCACTTGGTAGTTGTACGGCAATGACTTTACGATTATACGCAGATCGTAAAAATTGGAATTTAGATGAAGTAGTAGTGCATTTATCGCATGGTAAAGATTACCCTGTAGATTGTAAAGAATGCAATCAACCTAAATCAAAAATAGACCATATTGAAAAGAATATTCAATTAATTGGAGCTTTGGATGAAGCACAAAAACAGCGATTGTTAGCTATTGCAGATAAATGCCCAGTGCATAAAACATTACATCAAAATGTTGTAGTAATTTCGAAATTAGTATAAAGGATTATTAAATTTGGATTAGGGGTAAAAAATCTATTATGCCAGAATCTACTTTAATTAGGCGTATTCAGAAAATGCGTAATCCCTTTTATAAGAGGTTTTTATCTTAAATTAATGTAAATAAAACCCTCGAAAACAGCTATTGATAGCTAAAAACGGGGTTTTTCTTTTACATTATTTATGAAATTACAAAGAATAAGTGAGTTCCATCACGAATTTTCGTTTTATCAACTCAAGAAAATTTAGATTCCTTTTATACTCGTTTTTTTTACAGAGTGATTTGGGTAAAATCTATTTATCTATTCCTTGAGATTCTCTAGTCGAAAGATTGAATATTAAAGAAAAACAACCGGATTCTAAAATGATTTTTAGCCCTAAAGATGGTAGTATAGATTTAATGTTTTTAAAGCATTATAGTTGTTGTTCAGACAAAAAATATATAGAGCAACTTAATGATACTATAGATTACCAATTCTTCTGTGATATCCATTTAAGTTTTACTTGTCTTACCAACTTTAAAATAGTAAGTCAAATACGTTGCGAACTAATAGCTAATCTAAATATTAATATATTAGAAAAAGATTTATTTGCTCATAGGAAACTTTATATCGATAGTAAAAATCAAATTACAGTAGATGTCATTTGTTATGAAAGAGAGTTGCATTATCCTATCCCTCAAAAATTACTATAGGAAGCTGTAGGTTGGTTTTACAGTAGGTTATTATTGTAGAGTAGTCACTATAAAAACAGTATTAGAACAACAACAATTGTATTTTGCAACAGAAGTATCACCCAAAAATTACAAAGAAGAAAAGAAGTTAAAAGCTATTATAACCAAAGAAAGAGCAACTCGTTTAGAGGGTAGTTTTGGTAAATAAAAAGAATATTACCACCTCAAAAAAAACAAAACTACCGAAATACTTTGGATATTTTTTGGTATTCATACAGCCAATGCTCTAGGAATAAGCAGAAGGATACAACATAGCCAAGCACAAATAATAGTTTGAATTTTAAGAAACACCAAAAAAACAAGGGATTACTATGTATTGTTAGTTCAAAAAATGAGCACTTTAGGAAAGTAGTGACTAAAAAAGTGAAAATCCAAGATCTGAATCTATCAAATCTTAGATTTTCTATAAGCATTTTTATGAAATAGCCTTATTTCCTAAATGCTATAAGAAAAGCCTGTAATTTACAGGCTTTTCTTTATTTAAATGAAAAAATAAATTTATTTTCTTTTAAGTACTTTTTCTGCAGCTTTTTCAATAGCAGGAGCATCAAGCTCGTATTTAGCCATTAATTCGTCGGCAGTACCACTTTCTCCAAAAGTATCTTTAGTAGCTATATATTCTTGTGGAGTAGGGTTATTTAAAGATAGCACTCTAGCTACACTTTCGCCTAGCCCCCCTAAATAATTGTGTTCTTCACAAGTAACAATACAACCAGTTTTGGCTACCGATTTTAAAATAGCTTCCTCGTCTAATGGTTTTATAGTGTGTATATTAATTACTTCAGCGCTAATTCCTTTGGCTTCTAGTTTTTCGGCAGCTAGCAAAGCTTCCCATACACAGTGACCTGTAGCAACAATAGTTACGTCGGTACCTTCGTTTAATAATACGGCTTTACCAATTTTGAATTCGCCGTTTTCTGGCGTAAAATTAGCTACTTTTGGACGACCAAAACGCAAATACACAGGTCCTTCGTAATCTGCAATTGCTAAAGTAGCAGCTTTAGTTTGGTTAAAATCGCAAGTATTAATTACAACCATTCCAGGTAGCATTTTCATTAAGCCAATATCCTCTAATATTTGATGTGTTGCACCATCTTCTCCAAGTGTTAAACCAGCATGAGAAGCACAAATTTTCACATTTTTTTCAGAATAAGCTACCGATTGACGAATTTGGTCATAAACACGACCTGTCGCAAAATTAGCAAAAGTACCAGCAAAAGGAATTTTTCCTCCAATGGTTAAACCTGCAGCCATACCAATCATATTGGCTTCGGCAATTCCTGTTTGGAAAAAACGCTCAGGGGAATGTTCTATAAATCCTTCCATTTTTAACGACCCAATAAGATCGGCACAAAGAGCAACAACATTTTCGTTCGTTTTTGCTAGCTCAGTTAATCCAGCTCCAAAACCAGAACGAGTATCTTTTTTTCCTGAATCTATATATTTTTTCATAATTTCTTTCTTAGTGTACGAATAACAAGATTAATAATCACCTAAAGTTTCTGGGTTTTGAGATAAAGCATTCTCTAATTGCTCGTCACTAGGTGCTTTACCATGCCATGCATGTGTATGCATCATAAAGTCTACACCATTACCCATTATAGTATGTAATAAGATACAAACAGGTTTTCCTTTTCCAGAAATAGCTTTGGCTTGGTTAAGACCAGCAATAATAGCTTCTAGGTTATTACCTTCTTTAACTTCAAGAACATCCCATCCAAAAGCTTCCCATTTGGCTTTTAAATCTCCTAAGGAACATACTTGTTCGGTAGATCCATCTATTTGTTGTCCATTAAAATCTACGGTAGCAATTAGGTTATCTACTTTATTAGCTGCAGCATACATTGCAGCTTCCCATATTTGTCCTTCTTGTAACTCTCCATCTCCGTGAAGTGTGAAAACTAAATTAGTATCGCTATTTAGTTTTTTTGCTTGTGCAGTACCAATAGCAACAGATAATCCTTGACCTAAAGATCCAGAAGCCACACGTACACCAGGTAAACCATCGTGAGTCGAAGGGTGTCCTTGTAAACGTGTACCTAATTTACGAAAAGTACTTAGCTCTTCAATAGGAAAGTAACCACTACGTGCTAAGACGCTATAAATTACTGGAGAAATGTGTCCGTTTGACAAAAAGAATACATCTTCACCAATTCCATCCATACTAAACCCTTCTTTGCGGTTCATGATTTCTTGATAAAGGGCTACTAAAAACTCGGTACAACCTAAAGACCCTCCCGGGTGACCTGAATTTACAGCGTGTACTTGACGAAGAATATCACGACGTACTTGCGTAGCAAAATCTTCTAACTGACTGATATTTGACATTTCTTTTTATTTCGTTTAAATAATCTACCAAAAATACGGGTTTTGACTACTATGGCAAAATACTTAGATGTTTTAATTATGTTTTTCCTAAAACTTATTAATTACTTAAGTATTTTTTTTGATGAAAATTAGAAAAACTCTATTCAATAGAGATTATTACTTTGTTTTGTGATAAAAACTATCTTTGTGTTTCGAAAAAGTATATATGAAATTTGATTTATTAGCACAAGATTCTAATTCTAAAGCACGAGCAGGAAGTATAACTACAGATCATGGTGTAATTGAAACACCTATTTTTATGCCTGTTGGGACAGTTGGGACTGTTAAAGGGGTGCATCAACGCGAATTAAAAGAAGAGATTAATCCTGATATTATTTTAGGAAACACTTATCATTTATACCTACGTCCTCAAACTCCTATTTTAGAAAAAGCGGGAGGACTTCATAAATTTATGAATTGGAATAGAAATATACTTACCGATAGTGGAGGGTATCAAGTGTACTCTCTCTCTGGGCGAAGAAAAATAAAAGAAGAAGGCGTAAAATTTAAATCGCATATAGATGGTTCTACGCATCTTTTTACCCCAGAAAACGTAATGGAAATTCAACGTACTATTGGAGCCGATATTATTATGGCTTTTGATGAGTGTACACCATATCCTTGTGATTATAATTATGCAAAACGTAGTATGCATATGACACATCGTTGGCTAAAGCGATGCATGGCACATTTAGAAAAAGTACCTTTTAAATACGATTACTCTCAAGCTTTTTTTCCTATAGTACAAGGAAGTACTTATAAAGACTTACGTAGGCAGTCTGCCGAAACTATAGCAAATGCTAATGCACCAGGAAATGCTATAGGAGGACTCTCTGTTGGTGAACCAGCAGAAGAATTATATGCGATGACCGAAGTGGTTACCGAAATTTTACCAGTTGAAAAACCAAGATATCTAATGGGAGTAGGGACACCTATTAATATATTGGAAAATATAGCTCTTGGAGTAGATATGTTTGACTGTGTAATGCCTACTCGTAATGCACGAAATGGAATGTTATTTACAGCTCATGGATCAATTAATATAAAAAACAGAAAATGGGTCGATGATTTTTCTGCGATAGATGATATGGGGATTACTTGGGTAGATACTGAATATTCTAAAGCTTATTTAAAACATTTGTTCTCTGTAAACGAAATGTTAGGAAAACAAATAGCAACAATTCATAACTTAGGTTTTTATTTGTGGTTAACTAGAGAAGCTAGAAAACATATTTTAGCAGGTGATTTTGCAAATTGGAAAAATAAGATGGTAAAACAAATGGATAAACGTTTGTAATAAGGTTTTAATTTATGTTAAAGATTTTAGATTGGTATATTTTAAAAAGGTACATAGGAACGTTTTTTTCGTTATTTCTAATTTTTATACCTATTGCCATATTGGCAAATTTAGCGGAGAAGATTGATAATATTTTTGAAAAAAAATTGCCTTTTTTAGATGTACTTCAGTATTATGGAAATTTTTCGGTACACTTTGCATACCTTTTGTTTCCTTTTTTATTATTTCTTTCGGTAATTTGGTTTACATCCAAACTAGCAAATACTACCGAAATTATAGCTTTTTTGAGTTCGGGAGCTTCTTATACACGTTTTTTAAGGCCTTATTTAATAGGAGCAAGTTTTATTACCTTGTTAACTTTAGTAGGAGGTATGTTTTTTGTTCCTAAGGCTAGTGAGGCTTACAACAATTTTAATTACACTTATTTAAAATCTAGAAGAAAACAAGATAATTCTAAAAATTTATATAGACAAGTAGAAGATAATAATTACATATATGCTTACGAATTTTCACCAAGTAAAGGAGAGGCAAAGAGATTTACATTGGAACATATAGAGGACTTTAAATTGAAGTATAAAATTTCGGCAACAAAGCTAGAATATAAGCCAGAGGATAGTATCTTTAAATTATACAATTATGTAAAAAGGACAGTAACAGAGAATGGCGATATTATAGAAAAAAAGACTAATTTAGATACAATATTAAATTTTAACTTAGATCGCTTAACCCCAGTTAAATATGTAGCAGAGTCGTTAGATTATTTTGCGCTTAAGAAATTTATGGAAGAAGAAGAACGTAGAGGATCTCCCGCAATGAATAGATATAAATTTGTAGCGTATAAACGAGTTAGTTTACCTGTAGCAGCTTATATATTAACAATAATAGGAGTAGCTGTATCATCCATGAAACGAAGAGGAGGAATGGGAGTGAACCTAATTTTTGGATTTGTAATAGCTTTTAGTTTTGTGTTTTTCGATAAAGTTTTTGGAACTATAGCAATGCAACCAAACAGTTCGCTTTCACCACTTTTTGCAGTATGGTTTCCTAACGTAATTTTTGCTTTTTTAGCTGTTTATTTACTAATTAAGACAAAACGATAACAAAATAATAGCCTAAGAAGCTTTTGTTTTTAAGGTAAATTGAATCATATATTTGTTAAATTTGATTATAGAAAAATAATATTTTGAAGATAACTAGAGAAATAAAAACGGCATTACTAGCCATATCGGCAATTGTTTTGCTAATTTTTGGATATAACTTTTTAAAAGGGAAAAACTTATTAAGTAATGACAAGGTTTTTTATGCGATATACAATAATATAGAAGGCTTAGATGTATCTTCTAAAGTAACCATAAATGGATATGTAGTAGGTAAAGTTTCTAATATAGATTTTATAGGAACTAGTGGAAAATTAAAGGTTACTTTTGTTATTGAGAAAGATTTTGAGTTTGGAAAAAAAAGTGTGGCTAAGATATATAGTGCAGGTTTTATAGGAGGTAAAAATTTAGGAATTATACCAGAAGCGAATCCAACCCAAATGGCAAAAAGTGGAGACGAAATTTCATCGGAAATTGAACCAGACCTTGTAGGAGAAGTCGTTGGTAAGTTAGATCCTATTCAAGATAAGCTAAAGGTGGTTTTAGACGAAACTTCAATATCTTTAAGTAGAATTAATAAATTATTGAATGAAGAAAATACAGCTAATATATCTAAGGCACTTAAAAGTTTAACAAATACATTAAATACTTTAGAATATACCTCTAAAAATGTAGATGCTTTATTGGCAGGCAATAGAGATAATTTAGAAGCTACCTTAATCAATTTTAAAAATTCTTCGGATAACATTAATAAATTTTCTAGTGAAGTTTCAAAAGTTGATGTGCGTAAAATGATGATTAATTTAGATGAAACCATTAATAAATTTTCATTAATTGCTTCAAAAGTAAATTCTAATACAGGAAGTGTAGGGAAATTAGTTAACGACCCAGCTATTTATGATAATTTAGATAGAGCCACACGCCAGTTAGATTTGCTATTACAAGATATGAAATTGAATCCTAAACGTTATGTTCACTTTTCTGTGTTTGGAAAAAAAGAAAAAGGGTATAAGAAACCAAAAGATTCATTAAAATAGATAAACAATGCAGTATATTCTCAATGTAATTTTTGCGATTCTATTATTAGTAGGAATAGGGTATTTTGCTAGTAATGTTCGTAAACTTATTAGAAATATTAAGTTAGGTATTAATGTAGATAGATCGGACAATAAGTCTTTACGATTTAAACACATGGCTAAAATAGCTTTAGGCCAAACTAAAATGGTACGCAGACCTATAGCAGGTTTTCTTCATATTATTGTATATATAGGATTTATTATTATAAACATAGAAGTCTTAGAAATTATTATCGATGGTCTTTTTGGGACACATCGTATTTTTGCCCCATTAGGATCTATATATAATTATTTAATAGGTTCTTTTGAAATTTTAGCATTTTTAGTAATAATAGCTATTGTTGCTTTTTGGTTAAGAAGAAACGCTATAAAGATAAAACGTTTTTTAAGTGCCGAAATGAAAGGTTGGCCTAAGTCCGACGGAAATATAATTTTGTATTTCGAAATCGTGCTAATGTTTTTATTTTTAACTATGAATGCAGCGGACTATCAATTACAATTGTTAGGAGCAAATCATTATGTAAAAGCAGGAGCCTTTCCTATTAGTAGTTGGTTAATATTACCTTTTATAGATAATTTATCAGAAACAACTTTAATAATTATTGAAAGAGGAGCTTGGTGGCTACATATTATAGGTATTTTAATATTTTTAAATTACTTATATTTTTCTAAACACTTGCATATATTATTGGCCTTTCCAAACACCTATTTTGCCAATTTAAAACCAACAGGAGCATTAAACAATTTGGAAGCAGTAACCAAAGAAGTTAAATTAATGATGGATCCGGAAGCAGATCCGTTTGCAACTCCTGTAGATGATGCCGAGAGTAATGAAACTCCTGTTAAATTTGGTGCTAGCGATGTGCAGGATCTTAATTGGGTACAATTATTAAATGCCTATACCTGCACAGAATGTGGACGTTGTACTTCCGCTTGTCCAGCAAATTTAACAGGTAAAAAACTGTCTCCTAGAAAAATAATGATGGATACTAGAGATCGTTTGGAAGAAGTAGGAAAAAATATAGATGCTAATAAAGGAGAGTTTAAAGAAGATGGAAAACAGTTACTAGGGGACTATATTACACCAGAAGAATTATGGGCTTGTACTACATGTAATGCTTGTGTAGAAGAATGCCCCGTAAGTATTAGCCCACTATCTATAATTATAGATATGCGTAGGTATTTAGTAATGGAACAAAGTGCAGCTCCTACAGAACTAAATAATATGATGTCTAATATAGAGAATAATGGAGCTCCATGGCCATATAATCAAATGGACCGTTTAAACTGGAAAGACGAATAGTTTTTTAATAAAAATACTACAACGATGAGTGAAGAACTAAAAGTACCAACAATGGCAGACTGTATGGCAGCAGGAAAACAACCAGAGGTGTTGTTTTGGGTCGGTTCTGCAGGTAGTTATGACGATCGAGCTAAAAAAATTACTAAAGCTTTTGTTAAGATTCTTAATAAAGCGAATGTGGATTTTGCAGTTTTAGGAACAGAAGAGAGTAGTACAGGAGATATTGCCAAGCGGGCGGGGAACGAATTTTTGTTCCAAATGCAAGCAGTAATGAATATTGAAATATTAAATGCTTACGAAGTTAAAAAAATAGTTACTTGTGATCCACATTCATTTAATTGTTTAAAAAATGAATACCCTAGCTTAGGGGGTGAATACGAAGTAGTACATCATACTCAATTTATTGAAAATTTAATTCAATTAGGACGATTAAACTTTGAAGGAGAAACTTTGAAGGATAAACGCATTACATTTCACGATCCATGCTATTTAGGAAGATCAAATAATGAATATAGCGCACCAAGAAACGTACTTGGAGCAACTAAGGCCAATATTGTAGAAATGAAGCGTCACAAGCAAACAGCTTTATGTTGTGGTGCTGGTGGAGCTCAAATGTTTAAAGAACCAGAGAAAGGGAATGTGGATATTAACATTCTACGAACAGAAGACGCTTTAGAAACCAAGCCAAATATTATAGCTACAGGCTGTCCTTATTGTAATACAATGATTACCGATGGTGTAAAATTTAAAGAAAAGGAAGCGGAAGTAAGTGTTTTGGATATAGCAGAAATTATAGTAAAATCTATGAATTTGTGATAGTGTAAAGTTTTTTATAAGAAGTAGAAGCGTTCTATATGTGGTTATGCAAATAATAAATGTGTTAAACTTTTGTTCATTCTATTTATTAAAAAATTTATGCCAACAGCAAAAAATAAGTTACTGTATGTTGTGTTTTACTATTTATACTTTCAGTGCTTTGAAATTAGCTGAAAATAATATCAAGTACAATATAAAATAAGCAAAAGAAAATAAAGATTAACTATGTTTTGTTGAATCAAAAAACGAACACTTTAAGAAATTAACAATTAAAAAAATGAAAACCCAAAATTTAAATTTAACAAATCGTGGGTTTTTTATATCTAGCCTATTCTTAAAGATTCTTCAATACTAGTGTTTACAGGTATTTTTAGTTCAAAAAATTACAAGGCAATTTCATTTAAGGCCTAAGACTTTTTCTCGGTATTTTCTATCAATTATTGTTTTGAGTCTTTTTTTGAATGTTTGTTTATGATTAATAGGAGCTAGGACAATTTTCATGATAACAGTTATGTTTTTAGGGATATTTTTGGTTCTTTTTCAAGAATGGTCTTTTCCAAAGATTGCATCTAAGGATCAGTGTAATTTATTTTCTATACTCTAAAGACTTCTAACTATATGATTTGTCTACTCTGCATTGGGTCTCTTCCTATTCATCATGTTTACAAAGAGTAGAAATAAATACAAGTAAAAGTATATCCGTAAATTGGTGTTTCAAATTACCTTTATTAGTTCGAATGGAATCTTTAAGTATTGAAAAATTAGTTATAAGAAAATACGTGTTAAATGTTGAATCAACTGTGCTTTACATTTTTTATATCTCCAATGCCACTTGAAGAATACAGAATGTAAGTATCTATAAAAAAGTAATTTAAAAATAATTAAATCACTTTTTTATGAAATTGCCCTAGAGTACTAATGGATATGCTTTAGTATGTGAAATTATAGTTGTAAATTTGTAAAATTTTTTGAGTGAGAGGCTCTTGAAAAAAGAATAATTAAGCCATAAACCATGGAAAACAAGGATTTATTAACGATTGTCGAGCAGTACGGAAGTCCCGTATATGTATATGACTCGACCAAAATTGTATCGCAGTATCAACGCTTAACCAACGCTTTTAGCGGAGTCAAGAAGCTTAAGTTGAACTACGCAGTAAAGGCACTTTCCAATCTTTCAATTTTGAAGTTAATGAAATCCTTAGGAGCAGGTTTAGATACCGTTTCCATACAAGAAGTGCGTATGGGATTACAGGTAGGTTTAGATCCAAAAAATATTATTTTTACTCCTAATGGGGTTTCTTTAGAAGAAATAGAAGAGGTTTCTGCTCTTGGTGTTCAAATTAATATAGACAACCTTTCTATTTTAGAACAATTTGGAACTAGACACCCCAATGTACCTGTTTGTGTGCGTATTAATCCACACATTATGGCAGGGGGGAACAGTAAAATTTCGGTAGGGCATATAGATTCTAAATTTGGTATATCAGTACATCAAACACCTCATATTTTGCGTATTGTAGAAAATACGGGTATGAAAATTAATGGAGTGCATATGCATACAGGTAGTGATATTTTAGATATTGATGTGTTTATACAAGCAAGCGATATTCTTTTTGATGTAGCTAAACAGTTTAAAAACTTAGAATTTATAGATTTTGGTAGTGGGTTTAAAGTCCCTTATAAAGAAGGAGACATCGAAACGAATATTGAAGAACTTGGAGAAAAATTAGCTGTGAGATTTAATGCTTTTTGTAAGAGCTATGGAAAAAATCTTGAATTAGGATTTGAACCTGGTAAGTTTTTAGTAAGTGAATCGGGATACTTTTTGGCTAAGGTTAATGTTGTTAAACAAACCACTTCTACTGTTTTTGCAGGTGTAGATTCTGGATTTAATCATCTAATTCGTCCTATGTTTTATGAATCTTATCATCGCATTGAAAATATATCGAAGCCAGACGGTCGTAAGCGTTTTTACTCGGTAGTAGGATATATTTGTGAAACTGATACATTTGGAACTAATAGACAAATTGCTGAAATTACAGAAGGAGATGTTTTAGCTTTTAAAAATGCAGGAGCTTATTGTTTTTCTATGGCGAGCAATTATAATTCTCGTTTTAGACCAGCAGAAGTACTATGGCATAATGATGAAGCTAAACTAATTAGAAAAAGAGAAACCTTTGATGATTTATTAGCAAATCAGATTGAAGTAGATATTGCCATTGAAGAATCTATTGTAGAATAAGATAATCTTTTGAAAACAAAAAAAGGTCATTTTTTAAAGGCTTTGTCATTATTTAGTTTCTTTTTCCAAATCTAAAGTATTGAAACTTATATAATGCTTTATAAAATTTTATGAATACCTAGAGGTAATAGTTTGATAATCTTTGGTATTATTGCCCCTATGGGGCTAACTTGAAAATCAAAGCTTCCGTTTCTAACGGAGGCTTTTTACTTTATGATAAAATTTTAAAAATCATCTATAACACATTGAAATGTATGTGGTTTTGTTTTGGATAAAGGAATGTTTTGTAATGATTCTTCTAAAAAATTACAGCTTTCCATACTTGTAGTTTTGTTAAAACAATAGGGTCATAAAAATTGTAAATTAAGGTATGCTTGGGAATAAGTAACTAAATTATCAATTAAGATGGTATTTTTAAATTCGGGAGTGTTTTTTAAACTGGAGTGACTACTTTTGTTGGTACAATTAATTTAAGTCTATATACTTATCCTTAAGCACACCTAAAGTTCATTCCATCGATGATTGACTCCAGCAATGATGAGCCTTTCCATGGTTTGATTACCAAAATATCTTCTATTAAACTTATAACAGAACTCGTTAAGGTAGTTTTGAAGAAAATCATTATCCATTCTATGATGCACATCTAACAATAGTCTTTTTGCATTGCTTATTGCTATATGAACCCATGGTAATGTCACTTTGACATTTTTCTTATCTACTTTTTGTGCTTTATTGTTGATTTTTGAAGTAATCTTTTTATAGCTTGAATAATCATCTGACACAGAATTTGTTCCTTCTTCTACACTTTTCTCTATTTCTTGATTTAGTGTTTCTGCAGCTAGGTTTTCAATTACTTTCATTTTTAGATAGCCTACTTTCTATTAGGTTTATTCGGGTTAGTATTTTTATCGTTAGGTTCAGATTCGACCATTACCAATACGTTTGTTTACTTTTGACTTCCTCTCCCACGTTTAGCAGGTACTTGTTTATCTCTGTTAATATCAACCGTTTCAAAAAAACCTTCATCAAGTTCAATCCATTTTGACAATTGGTAGTCTGCATCTCGTAATCCCACCACTGATTTTATTTTATGCATCATCGCCCAGATAGGCTCATATCGTTTATGTCCTAATTGTCTTTGTATTTCTTTGGCTGAAAAACTCTTCTTTGTAGAGGTTATTAAATGCATCGCTATGAACCAATATTGAAAACTCAATTTACTTGATTGCATTACTGTTCCTGAACGAAGGGAAGTCCTAAATTTACACTTCTTACATTCGTAACTCCATTTGTCCTTCTTCCAATAATGAGCTAAGCCGCCACATTTTTTACAGGTAATACCTTCTTGATCTCGAATTTCTTTAAATTTAAGTTTACAACTTAACTCATCTGGATATTCTTTATAAAAATCTAATATGCGCATTTTTATCGCTCTTAACTTAGGTCTAAATTACAAAATTAGGTGCTAATACGGATAAGCCTATAACTTTTTTGCTTTTTCCCAATAACTATTCATTTCATCTAAAGACATTTCGGTTAATGGCTTGTTATTTTTTTTAGACTCTTCTTCTAAATATTGAAACCGCTTAATAAATTTTTTATTGGTTCGCTCTAAGGCATCTTCGGGGTTAACCTTTAAAAAACGGGCATAATTTATTATTGAAAATAATACATCTCCAAATTCGGCTTCTAATTTATCTTGGTCTTCTGCAATTACCTCTTCTTGAAGTTCTGCTAATTCTTCTTGTACTTTTTCAAATACCTGCTGTGGTTCTTCCCAATCAAAACCTACTCCTGCAACTTTATCCTGTATTCTACTTGCCTTAACCATTGCTGGCAAACTTTTAGGCACTCCTTCTAGCACACTCTTTTTACCTTCTTTTAGTTTTAGTTGTTCCCAGTTTCGCTTTACCTCTTCCTCATCGGTAACTTTTACATCTCCATAAATATGGGGGTGACGATGAATTAACTTTTCACAAATTCCATTAATAATAGAGAGTATATCAAAATCTTTTGTCTCACTCCCTATTTTTGCATAAAAAACAATGTGGAGTAATAAATCTCCTAATTCCTTTCCTATTTCGGGTAAATTACTATCCAAAATAGCATCTCCTAATTCATACGTTTCCTCAATAGTTAAATGACGTAAACTCTCAAAAGTTTGTTTCTTATCCCAAGGGCATTGCTCTCGTAATTCGTCCATAATAATTAATAAACGTTCAAAAGCTTTTAATGATTCTGGTTTTGAGGTTTTAATAGTCGTTATTTTCATTTCAAAAAGTAAAATTTTTATCTGTTCTAAAACTAAACATTTTATTTTATAAACTTAGCCGCAAAAGGGTTTTGTACTTCTGCTATAGAAGACGTTTCCTATTCTTAATGTTTAAATACCAGTAAACGCATTAAGTACTTCTCCTATTTTCCGAAAGAGACCTTAAAGTTGCAACTAATTTTAATCTAACGAACTAAAAAATATTTACTTCCGTTTCCAACACAATTCCATATCTCTTTTTAATTTCAGAAATAATTATTTGAGAGAGAGCTATTATTTCTTTTCCTGTACAATTTCCTGTTTTATTCACTAAAACTAAGGCTTGTTTAGTATGAACACCTGCATTCCCATAAGTAATTCCTTTAAAATTAGCTTGATCTATAAGCCAACCTGCAGGCACTTTTACCTTGGTTTCAGTTACTGGATAATGTGGCATTAAAGGATATTTTTCAACTAATTTTTGATATGCAAAAATCGAAATAATTGGATTCTTAAAAAAGCTTCCACTATTTCCTATAATTTTAGGGTTTGGTAATTTAGTGCGTCTTATTTCTATTACTGCATTTGCTACATCTTTAATAGTAGGTACTTTAACATTCATGACATCTAATTGCCCTTTAATGGCCCCATAGTCTGTTTTTAAAACATGATTTTGTATTGTTAATTTAAAGGTAACCTCTGTAATAATGTATTTCCCTTTGACTTCATTTTTAAATATAGAGTCTCGATATCCAAATTTACATTCTTCATTAGTAAACTCTTTAAATGTTAAGCTTTCTATATCTAAAGCTTTACATTTTACAAATGTATCTTTTATTTCTACTCCATAGGCTCCAATATTCTGTATAGGAGAACTGCCTACGCAACCAGGTATTAAAGAAAGATTTTCAATTCCTCCTAAATTATTAGTAATACAGTATTGAACAAAATTGTGCCAATTTTCTCCTGCTTGAGCGGTTACCAGAGCTGTCGTCTCTTTTTTTTGTACCTGAATTCCCTTTGAATTTATATGAACTACTAAAGCATCTATATCTTTAGTTAGCAACATATTACTACCACCACTTAAAACAAAAAGTGGAGCTTTATTTATTTTTAATAAAGCTACAAGCTCTTGTGTATTTGAAATACTAGCAAATTGACGTGCATTTACATCTATACCAAAAGTATTATATTGCTTTAGTGATGTATTTTCTTTAATTGAAACCATTATCTACTAAGATACGCTTCTAGTCCTAATTTCAAAATTTTGGTAGCACGTTTCAAATCTGTTTTATTTAAAACAAACGCAATACGAATTTGATTTATTCCTGCATAGCTAGAGTAAAAACCTTCTGCAGGTGCCACCATAACAGTTTCTCCTTTATCATCAAAATCTTCTAACATCCACTGTGCAAAATGTTCTGCATTTTCAATAGGAAGTTCTACAATACAATAAAAAGCACCACGTGGGATTGAGAATTTAATATTTGGAATATTTTTAAGTCCACTTATTAAAATATCTCTTCTACTCTTATATTCTAAAATTACTTCTGTATAATACGAATCTTCTACATCTAAAGCTGCTTCGGCTGCTATTTGCGCAAATGTTGGAGGGCTTAAACGTGCTTGTGCAAACTTCATAGCTGTTTGCATTACTTTCTTGTTCTTACTAACAACACAACCTATACGAGCACCACACATACTATATCGTTTTGATACAGAATCTACTACAATAGCATGCTCCTCTAATCCTTTTTCTTGTAGTATTGAATAGTGCTGTACATTATCATCATAAACAAACTCTCTATATACTTCGTCCGAAATTAAAAAGAAATCATACTTCTTAGCTAAGTCTGCTAATTGTTTAATTTCTTCTTTACTGTACACATATCCAGTTGGATTTCCTGGATTACATACCAAAATTGCTTTCGTTTTTTTAGTAATATGTTTTTCAAATTCTGAAATAGGAGGCAACGAAAAATCGTCTTCTATTTTAGATATAACAGGTACTACCGTAACTGTAGATTGGGTTGAAAAACTATAATAATTCGCATAAAAAGGCTCTGGAACAATAATTTCGTCTCCAGGATCTGTTATACTTCCCATCGTAAAAATTAAGGCTTCACTTCCTCCTGTTGTTACTAATATATCTTTTTTCGAAACTTGTATATCGTGTTTTCTGTAATATTCGGAAAGTTTAATACGTAAACTTTCATTTCCTGCCGAATGACTGTAGGCTACTGTAGATAAATTATGATTTTTAACCGCATCTAAGGCCACTTTTGGTGTTTTTATATCTGGCTGACCAATGTTAAGATGGAATATTCTTTTTCCTGCCTCTACAGCTTCTTCCGCAAAAGGGACCAATTTTCTAATTGGCGAAAGAGGCATATCTGTTCCTTTAGTTGATATTTTTGGCATTATAAATTTGGTTTAAAAATCTTGCAAATTTGCAAAAAATAAAGTTAATGGTATAATTTTTTATAATAGCATTAGAAACAGGCCACAAGCATAATAGTTTTTTTGAGTATCTAATTTAGGTTTCTATTAAACTCGCTAGTAAAACCCAAGTAGATTGATTACTTTGCGTTTACATATATTTTGTGAAATTATGAAGTATTTAATATCCCTTATAATATTAGGTAATTTTATTTTTGGCTACGCTCAAAAACCTGTAGTAACTAAGGACTTTAATTTATCTGTTGGGCCTAAACATAAAAGAATAAGAGCTCTTAACAAATACCATTTTGCATTTGGGTCACAAATCCTTTCCTTAAAAAAAATAAAAAACTCCTTTATCTTCTATAGATCTTCTCTACGAGATTTAACTAAAAGTGCTAAATCCTATAAACTTCTGGACAGTGGCGATTTTGTAGGAACACTACAATTAAAAGATACCGTACTGCTTTATTTTAGACAAAAAAACAAACTAATTTCTAAAAAAATACGCATTTCTGCACAACAACCTGTAGATACCCAAACCGTAATAAACTCAACTATCGATATTGCTAAAGATTTTGGTTTTTCAAGCAGATTTGGGTATGATGCCGGAAATAGAATTAATGCTTTTGCCATTAAAAAATCTGTAGACGAGTCTAAATATGTAATTGTATATGCCCATAAAAAAAAGACTACAATAGAAGACAAAAACACTAAAAGAATAATCAATATAAAAGTTTACAATCAAGACCAATCACTTGATTGGGAGAAAAGCTTACCACTACCCTATTACTATAAAAAAATGAATGCTGACGATTTTGCTGTAGATTCAAAAGGCAATTTCTACGTTTTAGCATCTGTTTTTACAAAAGATCGTGTTCGTTTAGGTAAACGAAATAAAGAAGATACTAATTTTACGCTTCAGTTATTTAAAACAAATAAAGAAAATGATGCTTGGGACATTAAATCTATAGAAACTTCAAAATCTATTGAAGATGCTGTTATTTATTCAAATGCTGTTAAAGAACCTATTATTGTAGGTTTTTATGCCGACAAAGAAGTTAAAGGAATCGTAACAGGTGCTTTTACTGCTCCTATTAATCAAGAAAAAATAATAACTCCTATATTACATCCTATACCTACAGATACCATTAAAGCTTATAAAGAGCGTAAGGAAACTCAAATAAAAGAAAAGCTACGTTCCAAAAGAGATAAAGAAGACTTAGAAGATTTACATATTAATCAAGTTATTACTAACTCCGATGGTAGTTTTAATTTATTTGCAGAGCAACGCTATACTTTACGAAATTCTTATTACGTAAATGGAGTTACTACTGTAAATTACGAATACTATTACAAAAACGCTTATGCGACTAAAATAGATGGAAAAGGAAATTTACAATGGTTTAACCAGCTTCCTAAAAATCAATTTGGAAAAATAGGCAAGCAAGCCATGTCTTATAAAACCATGCAATTTGGAAATTATAGTTATGTATTAGTATGGGATAAGTATAGCAACCTGTATAAATCTATTGGAGATGCTACAGAATTCGTGGATTATAGTCGTAATGAATATTACTTTATGGCCACCTATAAAATAAATAATTTAAATGGAGAAGTTAAAAAGTTACCCGTTTTGAATTCGTTAGAAGTGGATAAGTACCGACTACGTAGTTTTGATATGGAAAAATCCATGCTAATTAATCCTTCTAACATAATTTTTGAAGGGTACGATGGACGAGGAAAAAATTACTTTTTTCAACTAAATCTTCAGTAAATTCAAATTCAAAAAGTATAAATATATAGCTATACACCACGCCCCCTCTAGTTAATATTAAAAGGTGTGAAATAAATTTTATGCTAAACAAGTTTCTTCAAAAATATCATTTTTTATAATTTAATAATTAATCACATTAATTATTATCAAAAAATCAATAAATTAAGCCACATAATATGAAAATTTACTATATTTAAGATACTAAGTAATTTTAGAATATTATATACATGACAAACGTTACTCGACTTTTTGATTTTCCATATTACCAATTAAATAATGGCAATTTACCCAATGCTTTAGTTACCAAAAAAGAAGGTGTTTGGATAGAGACTTCTACCCAAGAATATATAGATAAAGCTAATCAAATAAGCAGAGGATTACTTAGATTAGGAATACAACCTAATGATAAAATAGCTATTATATCCACTAATAATCGCACCGAATGGAATATTACCGATATTGGGATATTACAAATTGGTGCACAAGATGTACCTATATACCCCACTATTTCTCAAGAAGATTACGAATATGTATTAAATCATTCCGAATCTAAATATGTATTTGTATCCGACAAAGAGGTTTATCAAAAGGTAATGAACATCAAAAACAATGTGCCTAGTTTAATTGAAGTTTACTCGTACGATAATATTTCTGGATGTAAAAGTTGGACAGAAATACTTGATTTAGGCAAAAACAATGATAACCAAAATCAAGTAGAATTATTAAAAGATAGCATTAAAGAAGATGATTTAGCCACACTAATATACACTTCGGGGACAACAGGAAGACCTAAGGGGGTAATGTTAAGTCACAGGAATATAGTTCGTAATGCTATTAACAGCTCTACACGTGTACCTTTAGAATATGGAAATGCCAAAGCTTTGAGTTTTTTACCAATATGCCATATATACGAACGTATGCTACTATATCTATATCAATATTGTAGTATTGGCATTTATTTTGCTGAGTCTATAGAGACCATAAGTGATAACTTAAAAGAAGTTAAACCTGATGTTATGTCTGCGGTACCACGTCTTTTAGAAAAAGTATATGATAAAATTTATGCGAAAGGTGCCGATTTAACAGGAATAAAAAAGAAATTGTTCTTTTGGGCTATTGATCTTGGTTTAAAATATGAACCTTATGAAAAAAACGGTGCTTGGTACGAGTTTCAATTAAATATTGCTAGAAAGTTAATTTTTAGTAAATGGCAAGAAGGACTAGGAGGCAACTTAAAAATTATTGCTTCGGGTAGTGCCGCTTTACAACCTCGCTTAGCACGTGTATTTAATGCTGCTGGAATTGCTGTAATGGAAGGCTATGGGCTTACCGAAACTTCTCCTGTGATTTCTGTAAACGATATAAGGGATAATGGTTTTAAAATTGGAACTGTAGGAAAGCTATTACCAGAAACTAAAGTAACTATTGCCGAAGATGGAGAAATTCTAGTAGAAGGAGCTAGTGTAATGATGGGATATTTTAAAAATGAAGAAAAAACTGCGGAAGCGCTTCAAAATGGAAAATTTCATACTGGAGACATTGGAGAAATTGATAGCGACGGATTCTTAAAAATTACCGATCGTAAAAAAGAAATGTTTAAGACCTCTGGAGGAAAATATATAGCTCCGCAATTGGTTGAAAACGCTATGAAACAATCTCGTTTTATAGAACAAATAATGGTTATTGGCGAAGGCGAAAAAATGCCTGGAGCATTTATACAACCTAATTTTGAGTTTATAAAAGAATGGGCAAAAATTAAAGGGGTTTCTATTGGTACTACTTACGAAGATATTGCTGCTAACGAACAAGTAATTAAGCGTATTAAAGAAGATGTTGATTTACATAACAGCAAGTTTGGAAAATGGGAACAAGTAAAACGCTTTGAACTTACCTCTTGTGAATGGACTATAGAAGGTGGCCAACTTACTCCTACTATGAAGTTAAAACGAAAAGTTATTAAAGGTATTTTTAAAGACTTATATGCCAATATATATGGACATTTCCCTAGCTAAAAAACACATTAATAACGCTTATTAATTTTACAATATTAGTGAGCGTTTTTATCTTATATCTTAGTTTGAAGTTCTCGCTTTAACGGTTCAAAAATTTCTTTTTTAGGAATTTTTTTCTAAGCTTTTTTCTCTTAAAATCTTTCGAAAAATTAAGAAGCAATGTGTGCAGTTTATCAAAAGGCTCATTCGATAACATTGAGTAATGTTTTGCTACTTCTTTAATCATTCTTTTAGACATCCACATTCTACGAAGATTAAACATCCTGTCTTCAATAGACATTTCTTCAAATTTCATTCGGTTAAGATCTATCAAATAGAATTCGTATTGTTTAGAGTTTACCTCTTTAACAAGTGTATTACCTGGTGAATGATCCAAAAAATTAATTCCTAAATTATGGAGTTTGAAAGAAAATTCGGTAAATTGTTTAATAATTTCTTCTCTATTTTTATATATGGGAGTATCCACTACTTCTCTGTATTCAAAATCAAAATTGAGGTGTTCACACACATAAAAACTCTTTTGTAAGCCCAATATGTTTTTTTGCTCCATATAAGCAATAGGATGAGGTGTTTTTATTCCTAATTGAATAAGTTTACTTGCATAATTAAAAGAACGTTCTGCTTTCGATTTTCTAAAATACGCATAAGCAATAGCATTAAACCATTTAGGGATTTTATACGATTTAATGTTAAGTTCTAATGCTTTTGTTTCTATTTTTTTAATAGTGTTTCTACCGCCTTGCACTACTTCCGTATAAGAATCAAAATAAGTTATAACATTATTTAAATCTTCCCTTAAAGAAGTATATTTAGTATGTACGTATAGTTTCTGCATACGAAAATTTATCAAAGATATGCGAAATTGTATTTTATTCTGTTGCAAAAACAATAAATTAGCTTAGTTAAGTATATTATTTATGAAAAAAATTTTAGTCATCCAAAATAAACGTATTGGGGATGTTCTTGTAGCTAGTGTTATTGCTCAAAATATCAAAAAAGTATATCCTAATTGTTCTATTGACTTTTTTGTGTATAATTTTACTACTGGAGTTATCGAAAATAATCCTTACATAAATAATATAATTGCAGTTAACGAAAAAGAACTCAAAAAGTTATACAAACTTATTTCTTGGATAACAAAAATAAGAGCTCAAAAATACGATGCTATTTTTGATCCTTATGCTAAAACTCAAAGTAAACTTATTTCTTTATTTTCTGGAGTACCCGTAAGAGTGGGGTTAGTAAAGGCTAATAAGAAACTACCTCTTAAATTTTACACAAACGTAATACGGTTGGTTAATAAGAAATCTCATATTTGTGGTAGAGCTATTGAAAACAGAATTAAGATGGTAACCTCTGTATTAGGCTTACCTAAAGAGGATGTAGATTATATTCCTAAAATTTTTCTTACCGAAAAAGAACTCAATTATTCTAAACTAAACAAACAAACCAAACCCTGTATAATAATTGGTGTATTAGGAAGCACTCCTATTAAATCTATGCCTAAAGAATATGTAATTACAATAGTTAATTTTTTAACTTCTAACTACAATGTTAATCTTCTTTTTAACTATGCGCCACATCAAAAAGAAGAAGCCTTAGAAATTTATAATGCCTGTAAGCATAAGGAACAAATTTTAATAGATATCTACGAAAATTCTATTAGAGGTTTTATTACGCTAATGGGAAAATGTAAATTATTAATTTCTAACGAAGGTGGAAGTGTGCACATTGCTAAAGCTTTACACAAACCAACCTTTACTATATTTTCTCCTTATATATTAAAAGAACACTGGGCTAGTTTTGAGGACGGGTATCAACATACCTCTGTACATTTATATGAAGAAAAGCCTAATTTATATAAAGATTTATCTTCGGTATATCTTAAACAAATAGAAGCAAATCCTGCTGAAATGTATTCAAAATTAACTCCAGAATTAATTATCCCTAAATTGCAAAATTTTTTAGCAAACCATTTAACAAACGTAAGTTAATTTCCTCCAAGCTCTTTCTTTGCTTTTTCTAGTGCCGAAGCTATTATTTGGTGCATATCGTAATACTTATATTCTGCTAATCTACCTCCAAAAATTATATTCGTTTCTAACTCACTACACTTTTTATATTGAATGTATTTTTCTTGATTTTCTTTGTTATTAATAGGATAATAAGCTTCTTTATCTGAGGTCCACTCTTCTGGATACTCTTTAGTTATTACCGTATGTTTTTGACTTCCAAATTCAAAATGCTTATGTTCTATTATTCTGGTATATGGTACCTCAGCATCATTATAATTTACAACTGCATTTCCTTGAAAATTATCCTCTTCTAACCTTTCATTTTCGAATCGTAACGAACGGTATTCTAGCTTGCCAAATTGATAATCGTAAAATTCGTCTATTTTACCTGTGAACACCAATTTATTTGCTTTATTCATTAAAAAGTCTTTATTCTCAAAGAAATCTATTTCAGTAATTACTTTTATACCTTTTAAAAGTCCTTCAATAATTTTATTATATCCACCTACAGGTATTCCTTGATATTTATCATTAAAATAGTTGTTATTAAACGTATATCGTACAGGTAGTCGTTTTATAATAAAAGAAGGAAGTTCCTTTGCTTTTTTACCCCATTGCTTTTCGGTATATTCTTTAATTAATGTTTCATAAACATCCTTTCCTACTAAAGATAAAGCCTGTTCTTCTAAATTTTTAGGAGACTTACTACCAAAGGTATTTATTTGTTCTTCAATAATTGCTTTGGCTTCTTTTGGGGTTTTAACTCCCCATAGTTGATGAAAAGTATTCATGTTAAAAGGCAAATTATACATTTTACCTTTAGATATTGAAATTGGGGAATTTATATAATTATTAAACTCGGTAAATTGGTTTACATAATCCCAAATCTTTTTATTATTAGTATGAAAAATATGAGCTCCGTATTTATGAATATTAATTCCATCTACATCCTCGCAAAATACATTTCCGCCTTTATGGGCTCTTTTGTCTATAACTAAACAGGTTTTGCCTTTTTTAGTCATCTCGTGTGCAAAAACACTACCAAATAAACCTGCTCCTACTATTAAATAGTCGTATTTTTTCATACTTTTATTTTCCACTAAATTAGAATTAATTTCGCTTAACTCCATCTCATTTTTATGTATTATATTTCTAGAAACTACAAGTCTATTTTTGACGCTGCTGGTAAAGCAAAAATAGATTGCGAGTTTGCGTTAAAAAATTTAGGATTTAAGAATTTAGGATTTACACAATCTTCTATTCCAAACTCTACAATAGGAACCATAAAAAACTTTTTTGGTATTTCTTATGCCTTATTAAGGCTTCCTTTTAAATCTACTATTTGCACACAATATCCTAACAACAAGTTTAGAAAGCTAATTTTAACGGTTGCCAGGCTAAAAAAATGTAAAATTATTACCATAGTACATGATGTTAAGAGTTTAAAGGGTAGAGCTGAACATATTGAAAAAGAATTGGCTCAAATTATTTTATCTGATGTGATTATTGTACATAACAATTCTATGAAACAATGGTTTTTAGAAAACAATACTCCAATTCCAATTATAGTACTTGGCGTATTTGATTATGTTTCCAAACATAAACCCAATCAAAATTTAAGCAACATTATTGGTAAACAATACAATATTGCTTATGCTGGTGGATTTTCCAAAGGGAAAAATTCTTATATCTACGATTTTGATATTTTAGAAAATCATAATTACTGTCTTAAATTATATGGCGTTGGTTTTAACTCTAATAACAGAAAGATAGCTGAAGAAAAATCTGTTATTGAATATTTAGGTTCTTTTCCTTCCGATCAAATAGCCTATTCCATTAAAGCCGATTTTGGTTTAATTTGGGATGGCGTTTCTACTACATCTTGCAGTGGACAATATGGTGCTTATTTAAAATATAATAATCCGCACAAAACCTCTTTATATATTTTATGTGGTATTCCTATTATTGTATGGAGGTCTGCCGCAATAGCTACTTTTGTAGAAGAACATAAAATAGGTATTTGTGTAGATAATTTAAAAAATCTAAATTCTATATTAGGCAACTTATCTTTGAAAGAATATAACGTTATGAAAGCAAATGTTTATCAATTACAAGACAAAGTTAGTAGAGGTGGATTTGTAAACGATGCCGTTACAAAATCGTTACTGCTACTAAAAAACAATTAATTTTCTGTTTTATAATATATAGTCTTGCTTAAGTTTAACTGTAAATATACTTCCTTTTCCTAATTCCGATTCTATAGAAATTTCACCTTCGTGCATACGTACAATTTTCTCGCAATGTGTAAGTCCTACACCATCTCCTTTTTGAAGAGGGTTTTGATTTACACGACTAAATATTTTAAATATTTCGTTTTGGTCTAATTTTGAAATCCCTATACCATTATCTTTTATTGAAAAGTAAGTGTACAAACCGTCCGATGTAGAGGTTACTTCTACACAAGGAGTTATTCCTTCCTTGCTATATTTAATAGCGTTAGAAATTAAATTTTGAAATAATAACCGCAATTCAACTTCATAAGCTTTTATTGTTGGTAATGGGTTTTTAATTTCAACTTTAGCATTTGATTTTACAATGCTTTTTCCCAAGTCTTGTAATACCGTTTTAACAAGTTTATGGGTGTCTACTTTATTTCTTTTTGCGTTTTGACCTATTTGTATATGAGATAATAAAGAACGTATTTGCGACGATAATCTATCTACCGCTTCATCTATATAATTAATATAACTTTTAGCTTTATCGTCTAATTTTTCACTATACAATTTATCTAATAAATCATTCGCAAATTTAATAGTTCCTAAAGGCTCTTGTAAATCGTGAGAGCAAGTAGACACAAATTGCTCTAATTCTAAATTTAAATTTTCTAGTCGTTTTCGTTGTTGCTTTAGTCTTTTTTGAGTGTTTTTTAATTCCGAAATATCTACTAATGTAGAACGACTTAGTAATATTTTACCATTTTCGTCTCGTTGTGCAGAAGTATGCAAAATTACAGGTACTTCTTTTCCTGTGCTAGTTTGCAACTCCATTTCTTCACTATCCAAATATCCTTCCTTTTTAAATTTTTCAACTAATGCTAAACACCTTGGTTTTTTCTTTTTTGAAAAGATCGCATAAATTGGCTTTCCTATTATCTCGCTTTTACTACTATATTCTAATTTCTTAATAACAAACATGTTACAATCTGCTATAAAACCTGTTATTGGATTTACACTTAAATGCATTACAGGATCGTTTTCAAAATAAGAATTATAACGACTTTCACTAAATTCTAATTTTCTACGAGCTTCTTCAAAAGACTCATATCCATTATTAATTTTATGCGTTTCTTTGCATAATATAGATTGTGACACAAAAGAAACAAAAAAGTAAATTTCATCAATATCATCAATTAAATTAGAAGTGATTTTTACTTTTTTTTGAACGTTATTAATATCGGCATAAACCACTTCTACCGTTTCGGTATCATTAGTTCTTAAATTCTTCTGTAATACTTCTAATAAACTTTCACTAACAGGCTTTGGTAACGATTTAAAAATATTAGAATTTTTACAAAAATTTTGAAATCCTAAATTTTCTATTTCTCCTATTATTTCTGTTATAGAATACGATAAGTTTAACCTAACACAAAAAGCATTAATTTGTGATAGTAATATTTCATTAAATAAGTTTTCTTTAATTTCCATACCTCAAATAACGCTAAACAAGGTACAACTTTTTGCAATTATCTTAATGCTTTTAACATAAAATACTGTTAATTACAAAACACTACCTATCTCATTAAAATAGAGCGGTTTGCCCTTCATCTTCTTCATTTATGGGACCATTCTTGCTTACCTTAATCTCCAAATTTTGATCTTCTTGCTCTAGCACTTCTTCCTTAGATATCGTTTCTTCATAAACTAAGGGTTCTAAAATATTAATTTGTTTAACTTTTTCTGAAGTTAATTGATTACCTATAGCTTTGATTCCTTTAACATTTATAAATTCTGATATGTTAATTACTTGATTGGGTTTGGGATCTTTTCCTCTTTGCTTTTTAAATAGTATTTCTATTTGTGGTAAATAATCTGTAGAAATTAATTCCAAAAAAGAGTCTTTATAATCTGTAATAATAGTCTCTTCTTTATTTTCATTTTCTATAAGAAATCTTTTTACATAATATCGTTCTTTTTCTCCGTCATAATGTATTGCGGTAATTGGCTTTTGAGGAATCCACTTTTCTAAGACAATCATATCTGAATCAAAATGAAGTGTTACTTCTGGGGTAATTGTTTTTACTAATCCTTTTTGATTAATAATCAATAATTTATCATTCCCTTCAAACTCACCAATAAGTTCTCCTCTCCCATCTACATTAATCCGTCTTACCGTATCATCAAACCAAATTTTACGAGCTTGTAAAGTAGAAACTCCCGCTTGTTTTAATTCTATTTTTTTTATGGGATGTTTACTTGCTATATTTCCTTTAACTCCTCTTCCTTTAATTAATAAATCTGAAAAGTCTAAATCGAAACTCAATTTTTTAGCCCTTCCCATTTGTCGTAAATAAATCGATACTATCTCCGCTTCTCCATTTGGATTCGCTGTAAAGTAGAGAATCTCTGAATTTGGTTTTCCTTGCGTTAAATCATATTCTTTATCTCTTGTTATAGAAGTTACAGAAAAGCGTTTTACAAAGGCTCCTCCTCCTCTACCATCTTTATAAATTACGTTATAAATAGTACGCTTATCTTTTTTCTTAAATACCGCTACGTGAATAATATTTTTACCAATAAACGTTTTTGTTCCTACCTTGGTTACCATCATTTTACCTTGTTTGGTAAAACAAATAACATCATCAATATCTGCACAGTCAGCAACGTACTCATCTTTTCTTAACGAAGTCCCTACGAAGCCTTCGTCCCTATTAACATATAATTTAGTATTACGCATTACTACTTTAGTTGCTTCAATATCTTCGAATAAACGCAACTCTGTTTTTCGCTCTTTTCCTTTTCCGTAAGTAGTTTTAAGTCTATTAAAATAACCAATTGCGTATTCAACTAAATTAGCTAAATGATGTTCCTTTTCGGCAATATCAGCTTCTAAAGCTTCTATTTTCTGTTGCGCTTTATCAATATCAAACTTGGAAATACGTTTAATTCGTATTTCGGTTAAACGGGTAATATCTTCTTCGGTAATCGCTCGTTTTAAATGTGTTATATGTGGTTGTAGTCCTTTATCTATAGCTTCAATAACCCCAGGCCAAGTTTCTACTTCTTCAATATCTCTATAAATTCTATTTTCAATAAAAATACGTTCTAAAGAAGCAAAATGCCATTGTTCTTGAAGTTCTCTTAATTGTATTTGTAACTCTAATTTTAAAAGTTCTAGAGTATTATCTGTACTACGGCGTAGCATTTCTGACACCCCTATAAAGTGCGGTGTATTCTCTTCAATAACACAACCTAATGGCGAAATTGAAACTTCACAATTCGTAAAGGCATATAATGCATCAATGGTTTTATCTAGAGATACATTACTAGGTAAATGAATAAGAATCTCAACCTTAGCGGCGGTGTTATCTTCTATTTTTCTAATTTTAATTTTACCTTTATCGTTCGCTTTTAATATAGAGTCTATAAGCGAAGTTGTGGTTGTTGAAAAAGGAATTTCAGTAATTACCAAATAGTTTTTCTCTCGTTGTTCTATTTTAGCTCTTACACGTACTTTTCCTCCTCGCAATCCATCATTATAATTAGAGATATCTGCAATCCCTGATGTTGGGAAATCTGGATAAAGAGTAAATCGTTTCCCTTTTAAATGTTTTATAGAAGCTTCTATAAGTTCTAAGAAATTATGTGGTAATACTTTTGTGCTTAAACCTACAGCAATTCCTTCTGCTCCTTGTGCCAATAACAATGGGAACATTATAGGTAAATTAATGGGCTCTTTTTTACGACCATCATACGAAAGTTGCCAATCGGTTATTTTAGGGTTAAATACTACATCTAAAGCAAATTTAGACAAGCGAGCTTCAATATATCTTGCTGCTGCTGCACGGTCTCCTGTAAGAATATTCCCCCAGTTTCCCTGCATATCAATAAGCAGGTCTTTTTGGCCTACTTGTACCATGGCATCCGAGATGCTGGCATCTCCATGTGGATGGTACTGCATGGTATGCCCAACAATATTAGCCACTTTATTGTAACGTCCATCGTCTAGTTCTTTCATAGAATGTAAAATTCTACGTTGTACAGGTTTTAAACCGTCTTCTATGGCTGGAACTGCTCTTTCTAAAATTACATACGAAGCATAATCTAAAAACCAATCTTGATACATACCCGTAACTTTTTTAGTTACTTCGCCTTGAATTTGCTCTGTATTTTCTGAATTCAATTCTTCTTGGTTGTAATTTTCTTCCATACGATTATACCTGTTCTTCTACTTTGTCTAATTCTACCTTAAGATTATTAATAATAAACTTTTGGCGGTCTGGTGTGTTTTTACCCATATAAAACTCTAATAGTTCTTCAATGGATTTGTCTTTATCTAACATTATAGGATCTAAACGAATATCTTCTCCTATAAAGTGCACAAACTCGTCTGGAGAAATTTCTCCTAATCCTTTAAATCGAGTAATTTCTGGTCTAACACCTAATTTATTAATAGCATTTATACGTTCTTGTTCTGAGTAACAATAAATGGTTTCTTTTTTATTTCTTACACGAAACAAAGGAGTTTGTAAAATATATAAATGTCCTTCTTTTATTAATTCTGGAAAAAACTGCAAAAAAAATGTAATTAACAATAATCTAATATGCATTCCATCTACATCGGCATCGGTTGCTATTACAATATTATTATATCGAAGATCTTCCATAGATTCTTCTATATTTAATGCTGCTTGTAAAAGGTTGAATTCTTCATTTTCGTAGACAATCTTTTTAGTCATATTATAACAGTTTAAAGGTTTACCACGTAAACTAAATACTGCTTGTGTGTTTACATCTCTAGATTTTGTAATGGATCCACTTGCCGAATCTCCTTCGGTTATAAATAATGTGCTTTCTAAATTTCTAGGGTTTTTAGCATCTCCTAAATGTACTCTACAATCCCTTAACTTTTTATTATGGAGACTCGCCTTTTTAGCTCGGTCTTTAGCTAACTTACGGATTCCCGATAATTCTTTACGCTCGCGTTCTGCTTGTAATATTTTACGCTGTAAAGCTTCGGCTGTGTCTGCGTTTTTATGAA
Source organism: uncultured Aquimarina sp. (assembly GCA_938011245.1). Classification (GTDB taxonomy): domain Bacteria; phylum Bacteroidota; class Bacteroidia; order Flavobacteriales; family Flavobacteriaceae; genus Aquimarina. The sequence continues at coordinate 59,526 of CALLUJ010000109.1, forward strand.
GAAAATTATCTAACTGTGTTTTTACAAAATCGTTAATATAAGTACGTACTGTAGGTAAATCTCCTCCCATATCGGTAGAACCTAATTTAGTTTTTGTTTGGCTTTCAAAAACAGGTTCCATTACTTTAATACTAATAGCTGCTACTATAGATTTTCTTATATCACTTGCTTCATAATTTTTATTATAATACTCTCTAATGGTTTTTACTATAGCTTCTCTAAATGCTGCTAAATGTGTTCCCCCTTGGGTGGTATTTTGTCCGTTTACAAACGAGTGGTATTCTTCCGAATATTGTGTACGACTATGGGTTATTGCTACTTCTATATCATTGCCTCTAAGATGAATAATCGGATACAATCTATCGGTATCTAAAATGCTGTCCGACAATAAATCTTTTAATCCATTTTCTGAATAAAATTTCTCTCCATTAAATACAATGGTTAATCCTGGGTTTAAATACACATAGTTCTTGAGCATTTTTGCCACATACTCCATACGGTATTTATAATTTTTAAAAATAGTTTCATCGGCAACAAAGGATACTTTAGTTCCCTTCCTACGAGAAGTTTCTTCTAAAAACTCTTGATTTGTTAATTCTCCTTTAGAAAATTCTGCAGAAGCCGATTTTCCATCTCGGTTAGACTCTACTCTAAAATAAGTTGAAAGCGCATTTACGGCCTTAGTACCTACTCCATTTAATCCTACCGATTTTTTAAAGGCTCGAGAGTCGTACTTTCCTCCCGTATTCATTTTTGAAACTACATCTACTACTTTTCCTAATGGGATTCCTCTACCGTAATCTCTAACCGTAACTTTCTCTCCTTGAATACTAATTTCAATAGTTTTTCCTGTTCCCATTACAAATTCGTCAATAGAATTATCTAGGACTTCTTTTATTAAAATGTATATACCATCGTCTGCAGAAGAGCCGTCTCCTAATTTACCAATATACATTCCTGGTCGCATACGAATATGCTCTTTCCAATCGAGTGAACGTATATTATCTTCGGTATACAAGGCTTCATTACTCATAAAAAAAGTTTTGGGTCTCTGCTAATATAAACGCTTACGTCGAATTTTAAAAGCTCTTTAGCCGAAAGTTGTTAAGAGGTTTTGTATTATTACGAATTTAAAAATATCGTGCTCTTTATTTTTTTATTATCAATTACAAAATTATATCTATTATCATAATTAATAAACATCACAAAAAAACACAGACTTTTTGATTAAACAATAAACCGCCCTATTTGCTATATATAGTGTTGTGGTTAGTTTTTCTTTTCAAATTTTATATTATCAATCATATCGAAATTTGAAGTCAGAATAATAATCCAGGCAGCATTTTTAAATCCACGTGTTATAATTAAATCACCATCTTTATTATTGCCTAAAATCGTTTTTCTCTCAGAATGTAAATATAATGCTGGAATAGGAGTTAAAAACAACTTTTTATTTATCGAAAAATATTTACCGGTTATTTTACCTTTAAATAATAGACTCTCTATTATAGAATCGTTTTCCATTAAACTCGCTTTCAATTTTCTTTTATTAATGACCTCAAGTTTTACAAGAGAATTATCCAACGTATATCTATCATCTCCTTTTAATCTGTAATTATCTGCTAAAATGTTCCACAATTCATTTTTCTCAAGAACGTTAATTTTATTTTTATAAAGTCCATTTAATTTATCAATTGAAAATTTGACTGCTTGGTTTTTACTCTCTTTTACAAGACTTTTTGTTGAATAACAGCTAGTCAAAATAATCGATAAAATGATAAAAGTATATTTAGAAATTCTCATTTTTTTAATTAACCACAACGTTAAGTATATGGTTTTGTAACTATCCCGTAGGGCGGTTATAAACTATATACCTTGTTACAAAACGTTCTATTAAGGATAACAGAAAGTCGTAGTAGTTTTTTTATATTAAAGTTCATAAAATCTATCTACAATTCCTTTAAGGCAAATCCTCTGGTAGTTATTTTATAGGTTTCTTTTGTATTTTTTAAAATAGGCCTTTTTCTCTCTCCTATTATATCTCCTGTGCTATTCATTAGTAGCCAATCTTCTTCTATTTGATTAATTGTTATTTCTGAAATATCATTATTAAATTGATAATCATACTTAAAGACCAACTCATAACTAAATCGATTGTAAATAATTAGATAATCAATTTGTTTTCCTTCTTTATCAAACATGTTTAATTGAAAGAAAACCCCAGGAATATCGTTTTCTCCGTAAAATTGTACAAGATTTCCTATTATAATGCTATTATCTTTCAGTATTTTAAACTTTGGATAAAATTCTTTTTTTGAGATTTTGTAAAAAAAATTATCAGTATTATGTCTTTTTTTAATATTGTTAAAATAGCTTATAGAACAATTATATTTATTTTCAATACTATCTTTTATTACAAAAAATCCAGTTTCATTTTCTTTTATTAACATTTCAAAATTCAATGCTTTATAGGGATCTATCCGTTTAATACAGCTTTCAAAAGCAGTTATTTGATTTTGAGAAATATTGTTGATATTTTCTTTCTTTGTTTCTCTACAACTTAAAAAAAATATCATTAGAATTATAAATACAATGTTTTTCATATTTTTTTAATTTTATTGAAATCAAAACCAGTTAAATGTAGATGGTGATGATGTCTATATTTTACACCTCCAGTTGTTTTTTTCATATGTTTCGTATGTGGTAAGAGCGTGTTCGTTTTTACTTTTTGAATAATTTTATTTTTTGTTTTTTATCTAAAACCTCTTTTTCTATTTCCCTTTCAAAATTTTCCGAATACATCTTTGAAGTTACGCCCCAACCAAATTTGAAAAGAGCATTATTAAATTTGACTTGTCTTTCATAATCAAAATGATTATCCTGCAGAACTGTTTTTTGACCATTTTTATTAATACTCAAATATCTTAAATCTCCTTTTTCGCCATTAATGTGAGATGAACTGCCTCCTGCTGTATTACCATTCTTTATACTAAAACCATTAAACCCTAAATCTTCTATACTTTCTTCAATCATTGCGCCTAGCAATCCAGCAAAACAATCGGGATTAATATACCATCTTTGAGAATCGCTATTCCAAGTTGAAAATTTGAATTTTATATTTTTCGAACTATACGATTTTATATCCTTTGAATAAGCTAACAAAACAAAACTTTCAGAACTAGAAACTATATCTTTTTTAATATGTTTTTTAGTCCTTTCTATTTTTGCTTCACCTAAGAAATGTTTATTATTATTAGAATCAAAATAATAGTACAAAACCTTTTTAGGCTCTTTTTCTTTAGTTTTTTCAATTCTTCCATCATGGTATATATTATATTCCAAAGTTGAATTACTTTTCAATTCAAACCAATTTCCATCACTATCTAGCCATAGATTTTTGATTGCTTCGCCACGTATTTCGCCACCTTCGCTATCACCATGGTAGTTGATGTTTATTTCTTCTTGCCCAGGAACGGTATGTCCTTCCACAAGCAGATATAAAGGTGTTTTTTTGTCTTTCCCTTCTAAGGCTTTTTGCCAAGCTTCTTTTTTGGTCTTGTCGTTATGGTCTATTTGGAGTTTATAGATCGCTGTTTCGGCATAGTCATCTACATTTATATAATGCTTTTCGCACAGCGCACCTACTTTTACTTCGCCTTTGGTTTTATAATTACCATCTTCATCTTTAAAGGTAATTAGCCCGTCTTTTTCTTCAATACCTTTTTCTTTGCCTTGTTTT
>CALLUJ010000110.1 GCA_938011245.1 uncultured Aquimarina sp.
CCCTAGACTTTGACTGAAATTAAAAAATAAATTAAGTAATCGATATTTTTTATTATTAACGTATAGATAAGCATTTATCATGGAGTTTTAGTTTGCGTTGTATTTGTAAATATAAATCATAACTATTTAATTATTAAGTGCGTTTTTAAATTTGTTGAGTAATGTTTTGTAACACATAATATGGGTTAAATTATTGTTTTACCTCAAATACTATTGCAAATTGTATTTTTTGGTTTTAAGTAAACAATACTATGTTATACTTAAAAAGTCTTGCAAGCATTATATATTACTGTTTCATAACAACTTTTCAACACATAATTGAAGGTTACACATAAATATCGGTTTTTTTACTTGCAAAACTTTAACATATGATTAATTGTTTATTCTTCAAAATAATATGGTTAAAAAACAATTATTTGCTTTTTTAATGAAGTTTTAACAGGTTTAAAACATATAACTTTTTTAATATAACTTCTAATTTTCTTAAAAAACAACAAATAATTTATTGGTAATTTTCATCTAGTAAGTCAATTCTTACAAGAAACTAACCTATTTGTAACTATATAAACCACAGTTTTAACATTTTAAATCTTTAATTATTACAGAAAAATCCTAACTTTAGAATACTCCTAATCAAAAAACTTCACATCATGAAAAAGCCAATTTCTACATTTGTTAAATTAATTATATTTATTATCGTTACTCAATTTACAAATGCGCAATCTAAAGCCTCATTTGCTAAATTTTCTGTAGCACCCGACAAAAGGATTTGCTCTTTAGATTTAGAAAGAACCAACTTTTTTGTAGAATATAAATCCAAAAAGAAAGCTACTATAAGTATTGATCTTATTAAGGGAGGAAAACTGTACGCAACTACAAAAAAAACCATCAAATCAAAAGATCGATCTATTACAAAATTGAATTTTGAAAAAAAACCTAATTTAAAAATTACTCCAGGGAATGGATACAGCTTAAAATTAAGCATGTATGAAGGAGATACTAATATTCCTAAAAAAATAGTAACACAGATTATTGTAGACGATATACAACTGTCTAGGTTATTCTATAGTAAAATATAGTCTTTACCCGTTATACATTTATAAGTTTTACTTAAAATGTCTTTCAAATTACATTTAATAAATAACCTACATATTATATTGCTAATTTTTTGTCTCCCCAAACAAATTATACAAAGCAAAATATAAAAAAGAGTATTTAACATTAAATGTATAACGGGTATAACTTATCTAAAAGGTTATGCCATTTACCTTTCTTATTATACATAATATGACCATCCAAAACCATTAAAGGGCTATCTATATTGTTTGTGTACAACCCTCCTGTACCTAATCCTTGAGGTAGTACGTTATTTAGAGTATAAGTAAATTGAGCTATTGCATTTAGCCCCACATTACTTTCTAAAGCACTAGTAATCCACCAATTGCAGTTTAAAGTTTCTGTTATTTCTACCCACTCCAAGCTTCCTCGAATCCCTCCAATTAAACTTGGTTTTAGAATAATATATTGAGGTTTTATAGTTTTTAAAAGCTCCTGTTTTGCTTCTATACTAAAAACTCCTATAAGCTCTTCATCTAAAGCTATAGCTAATGGTGTTTTTTCACATAAATTAGCCATAACGTCGTGTTGGTTTACTGCTATGGGTTGCTCAATACTGTGTAAATCAAAATCACTAAGTCTTTTTAACTTTTCTAAAGCTTCTTTAGGAGAAAAAGCTCCGTTAGCATCTACTCTAATTTCAATTAATTTAGACGAAAATTGACTTCTTATAAATTTTAATAAATCTAATTCTACATCAAAATCAATTGCTCCTATTTTTAGTTTTATACAATTAAAGCCTTGATTTAATTTTTCAGAAATTTGGGATTTCATAAAATCTTTATTCCCCATCCAAACTAATCCGTTAATAGGTATTGAAGCGTTTCCTTTTGTAAATTCTGATGGAAATAATTCAAAAGAATTCAACGACTCTAATGATAAAAAAGCTTGTTCTATTCCAAATTGAATACTAGGAAATTCAACTAAAGCGTTATATAATTTTTGTTTACCTAAATGAATATTATTACATACCCACTTTAACTTTTCTTCATAATCGTCCCTATCATCTATACTTAAGCTTCTTAAAATACCACACTCTCCTATTCCATAATTATCTTGATTTATTAATATAATAAACCAAGTTTCTTTAATGTTTAACACCCCTCTAGAAGTGCCACTAGGGCGTTTAAATTTTAGAATATGTTTATAATAAGAAGCATTCATTTTACCAAATTATAAGGCCTAAACTAAATAAAATTGCGACAAAAAAAGTACTTAATGCTACTTTTTTCAACTCTGGATCTAAAGCTTTTGGTTCTTTATTTTGATTTACAAACTGTAAATGCTTAATTAATGGGGCAAAAGTAACTAAGTATATCCAGTTGCTTATAGAAGTATTATTAATTAAAGTAAAAAACACCAATGAAAGCATAGCAGTAATAACTATAATATTATGATAGACTACTGCTTTTTTTTCTCCCATTTTTACAACAATCGTATTTTTACCTGTTTTTTGATCGTTTACCCAATCTCTCATATTATTTAAATTTAAAACCGCTACACTTAAAAACCCTATACTTATAGCTGGAAGAAGTAAACTTAAAAAAAAAGCTTTCGCATACAAGAAATAAACCCCTACAACACTTACTAAACCAAAAAAGACAAATACAAAAACATCGCCCAAACCTTGATATCCATATGCTGATTTGCCTATAGTATATTTTATAGCCGCTCCAATAGCTGCTATACCTAGCATAACAAAAAATAAGCTATATCCTGCATTAGTCCCTTTAAAAGCCAAACAAATTAAACATAAAGCAAGTAAAAGCGTAATTATAGCTGTACTAATTATGCCTTTTTTCATGCTTTTTGCTGAAATAATACCCGATTGTAGTGCCCTTTTAGGACCTACTCTATCTTCATTATCGGTACCTTTTACTCCGTCCCCATAATCGTTAGCAAAATTAGAAAGTATTTGTAAGCCTAATGTTGTTAAAATAGCAAAAAGAAATATCCAAAAATTAAATTGCCCATTATTTTTAGCCATAGCAGATCCTACAACAATTCCTGAAACAGATAATGGTAACGTTCGTAATCGAGCTGCTTGAAGCCAATGTTTCATTAAAACAAATATTATTTTAATTACAATAATCTAAATTTAACTATTTATAAAAGCCCTTTGGTACTAGGCAAAAACATTTTATCAGGATCTCTCTTCACTGCCATCTTTATGGCTTTTGCAAATGCCTTAAAAATGCCTTCAATTTTATGATGCTCATTTACTCCCTCTGCTTTTATATTTAGGTTGCATTTTGCCCCATCGGTAAAAGATTTAAACAAATGAAAAAACATTTCAGTAGGCATATTACCAATCATTTCACGTTTAAATTCAGCATTCCATTCTAACCAGTTTCGACCTCCAAAATCTACAGCTACCTGTGCTAAACAATCATCCATTGGCAAACAAAAGCCATAGCGTTCAATACCTAACTTATCCCCTAAAGCTTTATTAAATAGTTCTCCCAAGGCAATCATGGTATCTTCTATTGTATGGTGTTCATCTACATGTAAATCCCCATCTACTTTAATAGTCAAATCCATTGCGCCATGCCTACCTATCTGATCTAGCATATGATTAAAGAAATCTAAACCTGTAGAAATATTATTTTTCCCTGAACCGTCTAAATCTAATTTAATATAAATCTTAGTTTCATTCGTATTACGAGTAATCTCCGCAACACGATTTTCTAATCTTAAAAATTCATAAATTTCTTTCCAATCAGTAGAAGTTAAAGCAATACAAGCATTTATTTCTTGTTTGTTAGATTCAATCTCATTTGCTCCCAAGTCTGTTTCTTCTGATAAAAATATTCCTTTAGCTCCAAGGTTTTTAGCCAATTCCATATCGGTAATACGATCTCCTAACACAAACGAATTGGTCATATCGTACTTTTCGGTATCAAAATACGAATTTAACAATCCTGTTCTAGGTTTTCTAGTTTCTGCATTTTCATGTGGAAAAGTTTTATCGATGTATATCGCTGAAAAAACCACTCCTTCTTTTTTAAATGCTTCTACGATCTTATTTTGAGCTGGCCAAAAAGTATCTTCTGGAAAAGAGTCTGTGCCTAAGCCATCTTGATTAGTTACCATAACTAATTCATAATTAAGTTCATTTGCTATTTTAGCCATATATTGGAATACCTTTGGATAGTATTCTAACTTCTCCAAACTATCTAATTGATAATCTACTGGTGGTTCCAAAACCAATGTCCCATCTCTATCTATAAATAATACTTTTTTCATCAAAAAATTCAATTATTTTACAAGCAAAATTAAGCATTGTTAAGTTTATTAAGCACTTCGAGAATTATTTTTATTAATATGAATGTAAACCACCCAAAACATACCGTGTTAATTTTCCAAAATTTAGTATAAAACTTAAAAGCATGCTTAAAAGCTTTGAGTACTTTTTTTAAAGAACAAAATCAAAATATGGATATTAATTAATGTGATTAACAAAGAATACTCAATATTACCTTGATAAATTTCAAAAAAACTTAAAATTAAACTATAACATTTTCATTAATTTAATTGCTATTGATTGCGAATTACATTTTAAAAAAACTAAAAAAACAACATTTATTTCGATAAATATTCATTTTTTACAGATTAAATACATATATTTATAATATATTGTATAATACAAATCCCCCGATTATGAAACTTATCCCTAAAAAAAGCATCCTTGCTTTATCTCTTATAGCCATAGCAATATACTGCCAAGTACTTGCTAAAAACACCGAAAATACTGTTAAAAATGTCCCTACTGCTACACAAAACGAATCGTTTTCTAATATTTATTATTAGGTAGTTTTTTATTATAAAAAAATCATTCACCTTAATTCTAACTATAATTATTGGTTTAAATTAAATGTAAGAAAAACTTACAGGAAAATGTTTTGATATATTATAACACTTTTTAATATTTTCCCTCTTTTAGCAACGTTTAATTACAGCTAAATTAAAAAGTAAAATTTTCAATAGTATTTTAAACATAATATCTTTTTTATAATTTAATCCATTAACTTCTCTGCTTATTCAATACCACAATAAAAACTCTATACATTATAAATATTATTAATTCAATAATATATTCTTTTCCATAACGTTATTAAAAATATCTTTTTAACTTTTAACTTTTAACTTATGAAAAAAACCATTTTACTTAACGTAATAAAGACTAGCTTTACAAGTCTTTTTTTGAGTTTTAATTTATTTTTAATTCTTATATCCTGTAGTAGCGATGATTCTAATAGTCAAGCCGTAGAAATTATAAACGATTCTCAAGAAACCCAAAACGATAACTCTAAGTTGGACAATTCTAAACCCAACAAAAACACCAATCAGGATGGAAATATTGACAGTAAAGATATTCCTGATAGTGATTCCACTAACAACACATCACAGAATATTCTTTCTAACGCCGATGCCAGTATTATGGTAAATATAGCAAAAACAATTTCCTTTCCTAATGGCTCTACTATAAACTTAGATTTAGATGGTCGTCATAAACTCAATTTGTACAATCCAGACAATGTAAACTTTGAGGATTTACAAAATATGAATATTGAATTTTGGGGTAACTACCGAATACTTAGATCTACTGCTTCTCTTACACGTAATCTTTTACAAAGAATTAGAATCTACGATTCTAAATATGTTGAGTATATTCAAATGTCTAATTTTGATACCGAAGAAGCAATAGCCATAGTAAGAGGGAAGATTAGAAATTACAACGAAACCCCTAATTCTATTAGTTTCATTTTCGATTTTTTAGACCAACGGACCACAGATGGCACACGCCAGCCTAAAACTGTAGATATTAAAAAGAGTCCTAATAGTTCTATTGTTGGAGGTGAGTTTATTTGGCGAGCTACTAATTTCGCATTCTTTATTTCTAATGACCAATCTGACAATCCTTTTTATCAATTTACAGGACTTCCTACAAACTATATTCGTCCATTAGAGAATTAATACAATTAAATTACAAAGATAATACCCTGCTTTTTATAATTTAATTGTATTAATTTTCTAAGAAAACTTTATCAATTCGTTACCAAATGTTATTTTTTAATTAATTGAAGTGCTTTTAGCACTTCAATTAATTAAAAAATGCTATGTTTTCGTCAAAATCAAAAAAGTTTAAAACACTTTCATTTTAATTCATTTTTTTACTCTTGAGCGTATTAAATAGAATATTACAGAACACAAAAGCATTTAACATTTATAAAACTTAATACTTAGTTTTAGTTATCTTTAAGCTTATCCATTTCCTCCCTTAAAAATTCACGTTCCTAAAAAAAACAAAAAAAGACAAAGGTTATAAACTTTATCCGTAAATTTGTCCTTCAATACCGAGGGGTAGATTTGACTGATTGCAACCCTTTTCTGAGACTTACAGAATAAACCAAAAGCTAAAGCAGTGTAAACTTCTTTTGGTAGTTGCATCTTACAAACTATTCCTTATTTTAAAATAAAATAAATGTCGTATTTTTTTACTTCTGAAAGTGTTTCTGAAGGACACCCAGATAAAATCGCAGATCAAATTAGTGATGCTTTAATTGATAACTTTTTAGCTTTTGATCCAGAATCCAAGGTAGCTTGTGAAACTTTAGTTACTACTGGACAAGTTGTATTAGCTGGGGAGGTTAAATCTTCTACTTACCTAGATGTTCAAAAAATTGCTAGAGAAACTATTAATCGTATTGGTTATACCAAAGGAGAATACATGTTTGATGGTAGTTCTTGTGGTGTGCTTTCTGCTATCCACGATCAAAGTGAAGATATTAATAGAGGTATTGATAGAGCTACGAAAGAAGAACAAGGTGCAGGAGACCAAGGAATGATGTTTGGTTACGCTACAAAAGAAACTGAAAACTTTATGCCGTTAGCTTTAGATCTCTCCCATAAATTACTTATAGAGCTAGGGAATTTACGTAGAGAAGCTAAAGCTATTCCTTATTTACGACCAGATGCTAAAGCACAAGTAACTATTGAATATAGCGACGATAATATTCCGCAACGTATAGAAGCTATTGTACTATCTACCCAACACGATGATTTTGATGAAGATGAAGCAATGTTAGCCAAAATTAGAAAAGATATTATTGAAATACTAATTCCAAAAGTGCAGGCAACGTTATCCCCTAGTATTTCAAAACTATTTAACAGTGATATAAAATATCATATTAATCCAACAGGGAAATTTGTAATTGGAGGCCCCCACGGAGATGCTGGTTTAACGGGTAGAAAAATTATTGTAGATACCTACGGAGGAAAAGGTGCGCATGGTGGTGGTGCATTTTCAGGAAAAGACCCAAGTAAAGTAGACAGATCTGCCGCTTATGCTACACGCCATATTGCTAAAAACTTAGTGGCTGCTGGTTTAGCCGATGAAGTTTTAGTACAAGTTTCTTATGCTATTGGTGTTGTAGAGCCTATGGGTATTTTTGTAGATACTTATGGCACATCCAAAGTAGATATAACTGATGGTGAAATTGCTAAAAAAGTATCTGAAATATTTGATATGCGCCCTGCCGCTATTGAATCTCGTTTAAAATTACGAAATCCTATTTATAGTGAAACTGCCGCTTACGGACACATGGGACGTAAAAATGAAATAATAACCAAAACATTTAATCAACCAGATGGTAATACCCTTACAAAAAAGGTAGAATTATTTACTTGGGAAAAACTTGATTATGTTGATAAGGTTATAGAAATCTTTAATCTATAATCATAAATAGATATTCTTTACATTTTAAAAATCCGAAAGCAATAGTATAATGCTCTCGGATTTTTTGGTTTATCACTTTATGTGTAATATTGTTATTATGCTAAAATTACACCTAATAAGTATTTTTCTTTTAAACTGCATTCTATGTTTTTGCCAAGAGATCTCAACTTCGTTAGTTGATAGTCTTTCTTTTCAGAAAAACAAATACAGAAACTTTATTGGAATCGATGCTTATGACAATTTATTTTTTACAAAAAGAGAGGTTGTTTCTAAAATTAAGGGGAACAATGAATGGGTTTACACAAATTATGAATTAGGAATCCCTACTTCCGTATCTTTATTAAATCCTTTACAGATTTTAGTATTCTATAAAGAAAATAATACCGTAGTACTATTAGATCGTTTTTTAAATGAGACAAGGCGTATTGAATTAAATAATTTATCACCCTTAAGAACAGCTTGGTGGGTAGAGAACACTAAAAGCCAACAATTGTGGCTATACGATGGAGAAAGTAGTCAACTTGATTTTTTTAATTATCAAAATAATAGTAGCCTATATAAAAGTATTCCTTTTTTAGAACAGCCCGTACAATTAGCTTCCGACTTTAACACAGCATATGTACTTTTTAAAGATAAACTGAATCGATATAATATCTACGGAACTCTTATGCACTCTATACCCTTAAGTAATTATACCAATTTGAGTATAGATTACTCTAAAGTACTTTTAAAAAAAGAGTATCTATTTCAAGTTTTTGACAATCGTTTAAATTCCTTAGGTAAATTCAAGCTCAAAAAAAATAATAGTTCAGGTTTTTCTTTAAGAGACGAAAAACTTTATATTTATGCTCTAGATAAGTTATATATATATCAACTTACCTATCCGTCTAAATAAGAACAATGCATATAGCCATAGCAGGAAATATTGGTGCTGGAAAAACCAGTTTAACAGAACTTTTAGCTAAACATTATAAATGGACTCCTTTATATGAAGATGTGCTAGAAAACCCTTATTTAGAGGATTTTTACAATAAAATGGAACGTTGGTCCTTTAATTTACAAGTATATTTTTTAAACAGTCGTTTTAGACAAATATTAGATATTCGAAAATCGGGAAAAACTACCATACAGGATCGTAGTATTTACGAAGATGCCTATATATTTGCACCCAATTTGCATGCCATGGGATTAATGTCTAGTAGAGATTTTAACAATTATAGTTCTTTATTTAATTTAATGGAAGAAGTGGTAGAGGGGCCTAATTTATTAATTTATCTTAGAAGTAGCATTCCAAACCTTGTAAAACAAATTCATAAACGCGGAAGAGATTATGAAAGTAGCATTTCTATTGATTATTTAAGTAAACTAAATAACCGTTATGAAAATTGGATTGAAAACTACACTAAAGGAAAGTTATTAATTATTGATGTTGATCGACTAGACTTTATAGACAATCCAGAAGATTTAGGAACTATAATTAACAAAATAGACGCAGAACTTAATGGGCTTTTTTAATACCCTTTTATAAAAAGCATTACCTATTAAAAAGCGTTTGTTGCCCCTACTGCTCTATAGGTAAACTCTCTAAATTCCCAAAAATAAAGTCGATAAACTCATCCGATCTTCCTGTTGTCTCTAAAAAAGCCACAAAATTAAAGCTGGCGCTTACTGTTGTACTATCAGAATCTACATTATATATTAACAACAATGTACCACTATTAGAGTTAGCTCCATCACGCTGTACATTATTGAAACTTCTTCCTGTTGCTGCTTCAAAAAAATCCACTTTAAATGTAGCTTCTTGATTTTCTTCAAAAGTATATTCCCTAGTTTCTGGGTTAATTATCTCAATTACAAGTTCATTTCCATTAGCATCTGTAAAAGCTAACGTTAATAAACTACTATTTTCATCAATAAGTGTTTCTATACCTTGGTAATTAATAGCCTCAAATTCAACTCCATTAAATTCTCCTATAATAATAGGATTGCTCTCCGATGGAATTCTATTTATGGGTATCTCATTATCGCCGTCATTACTGCCTGCATCATCAATAGCTCCTATAGCCTCTTCAAACAAATCTTGAGACACAAAATCTGAAGCATCAGCATCTTTTTCACAAGAAATTATTGAGCACACTCCTATCAATAAAATCACTATACTATTTAAACGCATATCCATCTTTTTATAATAATGCTTTAAAATTACGTTTTATTGTTCAGATTTCAATTTTTTTTTGGAACTCTAAATAAAAAGACTACCCCCAATCCAAAAAATAAAACGAAAAACAAAATGGAAAATCGAGGACTTCCTGTTTTTTGCCCTAACACTCCGTACAGTAACATACCAATTATAATTCCTATTTTTTCAGCAACATCATAAAAGCTAAAATAGGAAGTAGTATCATTTGTTTTGGGTAAATATTTAGAATACGTAGACCTTGATAATGATTGAATTCCTCCCATAACCAATCCAACAATACAAGCTGTAATGTAAAACTGAATAGGTGTATGTATGGTATAAGCATATACACATGCAACAATCCATATCATATTTATACTAATTAAGGCGTAAATATTACCTATTTTTTTCGCTAAAAAAGATGTAAACAAAGCCCCTATTATTGCTAAAAATTGAATTAATAAAATACTTATAATTAACCCCATTGAAGCTCCTCCTTCTCCCCATTCTATTTCTTCTACCCCAAAATAAGTAGCAATTAACATTACCGTTTGCACAGCCATGCTATACATAAAGAAAGCTTGCAAATACCTTTTAAGAATTAAATTCTCTTTAATTTCCACCCAAATTTGCTTTAGCTCGTTATAACCGCTAAAAATTACATTTTTAGTAATTCTATTTTTATTTTTAAAATTAGGCAAATACTTATATGTATATTGGCTAAACCCAATCCACCACACTCCAACTGTTAAAAAAGAGTATCTCATCATCTGCATTTTTTCTGCTCCAGTTTCCTGGCTCATTACCATAAATAAATTAATAGCAAGCAGTAGCACACTTCCCACATATCCATAGGAGAAACCTTTAGCGCTTAAATAATCTTGGTCTTTTGCTTTTGCAATATCTGGAAGATACGAATTGTAAAATACTAAACTACACCAAAATCCTATTAAAGCTAATAAGTAAAATAACAATCCAAAAAATAAATTTTCTAAATTAAAAAAGTATAGTCCAATAGTAGATAGACTTCCTAAATAACAGAAAAGTTTTAAAAAAAACTTCTTATTACCTGTATAATCGGCAATACCAGAAAGTATTGGACTTAAAACAACAACACATAAAAAAGCAAGCGCCGTTACATAACTAATTAAGGTATCGTTATTAAAAGTAATTCCTAAAAACTTAACTGTATTACCTCCATTATCATCGGAAGTTAATACGCTCCAAAAAATTGGAAAAATAGCCGAAGTTATTACTAAATTATAAGCTGAATTAGCCCAATCGTAAAACACCCAAGCGTGTTGTACTCTTTTGTTATTTTTTTTAAACAGAGTATTATCCATATCCAATACTACAAAAATATCTATAAAAAAGGCTTAACAATTATGTTAAGCCTTTTTTATTTTTAAATATAATTTTACATTTTATTTAAAACTTGTTACTCCAAATTTTCGAGCTGTTGCTTTGGCTTCCGGAGCCCACTTCGTTAAATTAGCTATACGAGTATCATTACTAGGATGAGTGCTCATAAATTCTGGAGGAGCCTGCCCATTAGATTTAGCCTTCATACGTCTCCACAAATTAGCTGCTTCATCTGGATTGTATCCTGCAATAGCCATAAGAGTAATTCCAATTTTATCGGCTTCTGTTTCATGGCTTCTTCCAAAAGGCAACATTACACCTAACTGACTTCCTAAGCCAAAGGCTTGTGCAAAAATTTGTTGTGTCCCTTGGCTTTGTCCACTTACTGCTACAGACCCTGCTAATCCTGCTACTTGTTGAATTTGACCTGCACTCATACGCTGTTGGCCATGGTTTGCAATAGCATGCACTACCTCATGCCCCATTATAGCCGCTACACCTGTTTCTGTTTTTGCAACTGGCAAAATCCCTGTATAAAAAGCAATTTTACCTCCAGGCATTGCCCAAGCATTTAATTGTTCACTTTCTATTAAATTATACTCCCATTTATAATCCTTTAAATATCCTGCTTTTCCATTAGCATTTAACCAACGTTCTGCTGCTTTGGCTATTTTTTGCCCTACTCGCGTTATCATTTGAGCATCTGCTGTCCCTTTAACTACTTTGCTTTCCTGCAATACTTTATTATACTGGGAAAAAGCTGCTGGAAAAATTTGTGAATTAGGAACAAGAGCTAATGTCTTTTTTCCCGTAAAAGGATTTGTAGAACAAGCTGTTACTATTAAAGAAACCCACCCCAATATTATATATTTTTTAAAGTCCATAATTATTATTTTAGTATCTAACTTTTATTACCAAATTTACCACTAGATATTTAATTATTACAATTTTTACTTTTTTTTTAAATTTGGCAACCTTTTTGAGATATCAAATTATACATTTCGACTAAAACATAAAAAAATATGATAAAGTTATTTAGTATTCTTGTAATTACTTGCATGTTCCTTTCTTGTAAAGGCCAACAAAATAAATCTGAAACACCTACTAAAAGCTATCCGGTAACAAAGACAGAAAGCGAATGGAAGTCTCAATTAACAGAAATGCAATTTTACGTATTAAGAAAGGCAGGAACCGAAAGACCTTATACTAGCGAATATAACGACAACCATGCTGAAGGAACTTATGTGTGCACAGGTTGCCAAAATCCATTATACAAAAGTGAACATAAGTTTAATAGTGGCACTGGATGGCCTAGTTTTGACAGGGCCATTGAAAATAGTATTGCAACTGATGTCGATTACAAACTAGGTTATGGACGAAACGAATTATTGTGTTCTAGATGTGGAGGACATTTAGGACATGTTTTTAATGATGGTCCTAGGGCTACCACTGGAAAAAGACACTGTATTAATGGTGTTTCTCTTAATTTTATTCCCACTAAACCATGAAAAAGTTTAATGTAGAAAAATCAAAGACAGAGTGGAAAGAACAATTAGGAGAAAAAGCTTACCATATTTTACGTCAAAAAGGTACCGAACGCCCTTTTACTGGAGCGTTTAATACCCATTACGAAAAAGGAATATACACTTGTAAAGCATGTAACAGTGTACTTTTTGATAGTGAAAGTAAATTTGATAGTGGCTGTGGATGGCCTAGTTTTGACTCCTCTGTAGCAGGAAATATACTTTATAAGAGAGATCATTCTCACAGAATGATTAGAACTGAAATTATGTGCGTAAATTGCGGTGGACATTTAGGGCACGTTTTTGAAGATGGTCCTACTGAGACAAAACAACGCTATTGCGTAAACTCTTTAAGCATTAATTTTAAAAAAAATAAATTATGAAAAATCTAAAGTACATAGGGATTTTCTTATCCATATTAACTAGTTTATTTATGTCTTCCTGTGAAACTACGGAAGTTACAGAGGTAATTGAAGCAGAGCCTAATATTTTATTTGAACGTCAGTTGAGTTTTACTAGTGCTAATGATTATTCCGTTATTGTAGATTTTCCTCAGGATTTTGAAATAAGAGATACCGATTTAGTAATTGCTTACCGAAGAAATGGAGTGGACGAAAGTAATAATAACGCAGGAATTTGGGATGCCCTTCCTAGAACTTATTTTGGTCCTTTAGGAGATGTAACCTATAGTTTCAATTATTCCGTAGGAGGAATTCAAGTATTATTAGATGCTGAAGATGGCTTAGACCGAGAGGCATTAGGTGATGATTTTAGAATAAATCAAGATTTTCAGTTTGCTATTTTACCTAGCGAGCTTAGAAGTGGAAAAATATTAAACCAAGATTTCTCTTTTAACAGTATTTCAAAAAATGCAATTATAACACCTTAATTGCACTTTACAATTTGTCAATTTTAAAAGTAAAACATAATGTTTAGCTTTTAAAATTGACAAATTAAATTATGACTATCCGTTTTTGGTCTTTTCTGTTTTAAGTCTTAAATTAGATTAAAAATTCTATATGACTTTATCTGATTTCCACAAACAATTTCCAGATGAAAAATCATGTATCGATTACTTTAAAGCACAACGATTATCTACTGATTTAACCTGTAAATCTTGTAGTTTTAAGGACTTTACTTTTAGGAATTCGAAACTTCGTTTTTATTGCAAAAACTGTAATAAAAGTTTCAGTTTGA
>CALLUJ010000111.1 GCA_938011245.1 uncultured Aquimarina sp.
TAATCGTTGTGCTTTAAAGTAATCGATACATGATTTTTCATCTGGAAATTGTTTGTGGAAATCAGATAAAGTCATATAGAATTTTTAATCTAATTTAAGAATTAAAATAGAAAAAGACCAAAAACGGATAGTCATAAAATATAAACCTTCAGGTAATGATAATTTTATATTGTCTTCTTCAATCTGATTACGAACAATTTTTTGATTATAGATAGTCCCATCAACTTTTCTAATTATTAGTTCATATCCATTCAGAGCTTTTGCAGACCTAATATTTTGATTTTGAATTTCAATAGGGAATGCAATTTTTTCAACTAAAGAATTATCAAAGTTTATTTCTGCAATAAAATAATAAAGTCCCGAATGGTTTTGATTAAAGACGAATTGCACCGAATCGTGGAAGGTATTACTAGAATTCCCAGGGATTGAATATGTAAAATTGTTATTATTAATATTACACAAGCAAGTTTCTGCTTCAATGGTTTCAATATCGTTATCTTTATCTCTAGATATGTAATAATTAATTTTCAAAGATCGCTCATCTAAAAGAGCCGATAGCGATGTGTTTTTTAGATTAAGACTTACATCTATTTGACTACTTTGTAAGGCTATAGGAATATTACTATTTGCATTATTGGTTAAAATTGGACATCCATTACATCGATTTTGTATACTAGTTTTTGCTTTGTCTACTTCAAGTGTTATAGGACATTCCGAATAATACCAACCTCTACCTAAGAAACTGCTAAACATTCGAGAACCTTTTTGATTTGGACAAATATCAGAACTGTTGGGATTACCGTCGTTGTCTTCATCAGCATTTGGATCACAATCAAATGGTCCTTGAATCTCTGTAGGTGCTTCAATAGATTTATCAGCATCTTGGTTCCTTCCAGAAAAACTATTTTCTACAAAATAATACTTTAGACCTTTACCGATATTTTATTTGTTTTTAAATTGTTTAGGTTATTAATATTCACTTTGGTTATTGCAGTTGGTTTTCCACAATTTATGATTGAACTTCCTAAGATTCCTAATCTATAGTAAGTATAGGTGTCTTTGGTAAGATTACAGGGATTAAACGGTCCTTCTATATCAATACTATTAAAAACATTCTCATCAGCATCTCTAATTCTTTCTGTTGATGAAGATACTACCTTATAAAACTTTAAACCTTCACCATAATTAAGCTTATATATCTTACCTACTCTTAAAGGGATTTCTATGTTCAAGTTTACTTTATTTCCATTTCGAGGTAAACTTTGCCCACACGATGATTGAATGCCTTCGATATTTCTAGATATAAATTTTAGTTTGTGACCTTTAAGGCTATTTGTTGATTGACTATAACTTATACTGCTGACCACTAACAACAAATACAAAAAGAAGTTTTTCATGATAATTTGATTTAAGTTTGAATATTAAAAATATGCAAATCAAACACTTGTAATGTATTGTAAAAATTATTTATTGATTACTAAATTGTTATTATGGGTTAAGCGTTTGTTATTTTAATATAAAAAACCACCCCGAGTTGAGGTGGTTTTTAATGATAAATATAATTTTCTAGTTATTGAAAAAATAATTATTATAAAGAAGGAAAATTATAGTTAGTCCATCCAAACACATTTGTATCAGCACCAGTGTTTTGAGTGGTTGGAACAACTACAGATGTAGCAGGAGCATCTCCTAATTGGATATCAGCTATATCAACACCTACACCTGAAACATTAACAGAAGAAGAAGCATTTCCATTTCCTCTACCATCAGCAAGGTCAACAAAATCAGAAAAACCATTTGTTCCTGTACTTTGGTCTACAACTAAAGCATTAGTAATATTTGCAGTTGCACCTCTTCGTACTTTAATAGCATCATTTAATTCGATGTCGGCTTGATTTACAATAGTGATATTCTCCATTGTAAAGTTAGATTGATTGACATCTGATGGAGAACGACCATCTAAATTTCCGTCAGTCTCAATACCTCTTGGGTCACCAGAAACATTTGAAAAATCACCTTCTCTAAGTCCATAGGCGTTTGATAGTGTACCCGTCCAACCTTGAGTGGCATCAAAGAAATCGTCTCTTGTGTTAACGACTAATAAATTTGTAACATTAACCGTTCCTCCAAACCATTCTATAGCATCATCGTCTCCATCAAAAATAGCAATGTTTGTGATAGTAGTTCCGGACCCTACCCCATTAAGAGTAAGTCCATTATGCTCTGCATCACCATTAATTCGAGCTCCAGTATATTCTAAAATAACATAATTTAAGGTTCCAGAATTGTCTGTTGCATTATCTCCACCAAATAAGAAGTCATTTCGCACTTCTGTAGCTGCTTCATTAGGAGCTCCAGATTGTCTGCTTATAGGTGCTCTACCATTTATTATTAAACCACCCCAATCTCCTGGAGTTGGGCTACTAGAAGAAGAAGTAATCCTAATTGGAGCACTTGCCGTACCATTAGCTTCAATTTTACCTCCTCTTTCAACTAAAATAAAAACATCAGTCCCTCCTGCTTGTGCGTTTATGGTAACACCTGGTTCAATGTTAAGAGTAGCTCCCTCTTTTATAAATAATGCTCCTGAAAGAGTTACTGCTGAATTAGCACTTAAAGTTAAGTCTTCAACCAAATTTCCCGATAAGTTTATAGCTGTTGGCTGTTGCATAGGTTGACCAGGGGTTACAATTGGAACACCAGATCCATCATCGTCAGAGGTACAACTTGCCAAAGACATTAATAATAAGGCTAGACTAGGAATTAAAATCTTTTTCATTTTATTATTTTAATTGTTATTGAAATTAATTAGTACAAATATATTTTGAGATCTTCTCTCTTATGTTAATTCAATATTAATTACGAAATCTGTTTGTCATCATAATGTTATTAGAGTATTATTAAAACCTGTAGTTAAATCCTAAAGTAAAATTCACTCCTCTTTTGTATCTATTAAGAGCAATATCATCACTTATATTTTCGCCAGATTCTCGCTCAAAACTAAAAGTTGGATTTAATATATTTTTAACTTTTAAGGATATAGATGCCTTTTTATTAAAATTATATTTAGATACATAGTCTAAAGTGGGGACTCCTTTTTCTACAATATTTGTAAATCCACGAGTACCAATAGAGAAAACTCTCTCGTTATAATAGTTTACAACTAAAGCTGAAGATAGCTTTTTGTCGTTATTTTCGTAGCTATAATTAATTGAAGAGTTAATTAAAATTGGTGTTGCTCCTTGTAAATCGTTTTCTGAATCGGTAAATGAAGCAAACGAATTAGTGGTTTCTTGTTCTGTAAATAAATAAGAACCATTAAAATCAAAAGACAATTTACTTTGCGCATCATTGCCGTGGTCATAATTAAATACGCTTTTTTTAAACTCAATTTCAGCACCTGCAACAAAAGCATTGTCCCCTACGTTTAAAAATGTTAATGTATTACCTGCACTAGGTACTTCTGCACGAGATATAGGATCGGTTATATTCTTGTAAAACCCTGTTAAAGAGACTAGGTCATTATTGTCAAAGAAATATTCGTATTTAAAGTCTATATTAAATACATCTGACGGTTCTATATTAGGATTTCCTTGAACCGAAAAGTTAATAGCTTCGTATAAGAAAGGAGCAATTTCTAAAAATTGAGGAGAAACATAACTCAGGCTACTTGATAATCTTAAATTAGTTTTTTCGTTAAGACTATATTTCAAATTTATACTAGGTAAGAAAAAACCTTCTTCTATTTTAGCAATACCATCTATATCACTATTTGCTATATTAGTGTCATAGTCTACTTCTAAATCTAAATACTCGTATCTAATACCGAGAGAGATACTTAGTTTATCGTTAAATTGATAATTTAATTTGGTAAATACCCCATGTATTGTTCTATCTCCATCATATAAAAAGGGTACAAATGTTCTAGGATTAAAATTATCCCTTGCTCTACCTGATACTAAATTAAATAAATCGTTGTCTAAATTTTCTTGATTAAATGTAGCATCAAGATTATTGATATTTACAGGTGTTGTCCCTCTAAAATCATGATTAAAAACAGTTGCTCTAAAATCTCTTAATGTTTTTCTAAAATTGTATCCAACGCTAATATTTCTTGTAAAATTGTTTTCTTCGTCTGTAAAATCGTAATTAAAATTGATGTTAGAAGCATAATCATCCTCTTTTAAATCCGAAAAATAGCGTTGATTATTACCAGCACTACTTGGATCTATAACAAATTGCTCATTTCTAAAAAGAAGATTAAAAGATCTTCTATCAGGTTCAATACCTCTAACATAGTTGTACGCAATTGAAGCATTTAATTTTAATTTTTCAGTTAGTTGAAATTTTGAAATTAATTGATTTACGTATAAACTATTATCGTTTACTTGTTGTCTGCTTAAAAATCGTAAATCTCCTTCTTCTTCTACAGTGTCTTCACCAAACAATTCTGTGATGTTTTGAGTATTTTTATGGATATATAAACTATTAATACTAATACTATGTTGTCCGAATTTATATTTAAGGTTTCCTAAAAATTGTTGTTGCACATTATAAGAATATTGATCGGCTTGTTGATCTCTGAAAACAATACCGCTTGCTGTAGTTTGTCTAGTAAATCCGTCTAAATATTGGAAATCATTACTAGCACCTGCTGTAGCAAAAAGCCTTAACGAGTTCTCTCCTATATTAAATTTTTTACCTCCCGAAATCTTAAAACTACTATTGTGCTGAAAAGATTGATTATTCGTATTTATATCATTATCAAAACTATATACATCTAAATTATCTACTGGAATATCGGTATTAACAATTCCAAGTAAAGAAGTGCTAGAGCCATCAATAGTTTTAAAGTTTTTATCGACCGTTTGAGTATTTACTCCACTAGAAGCGGAAACTTCTAAAAAGCTTTTTCCAGAAAATTCTTTAGATACAATATCAATATTTGCTCCACTTGCATCACCGTATAAACCAGCATTATTAGTTTTATTAACATTAATGTTTTGAATAATATCTGTAGAGAAAAAACCTAAATCCAAATTTTTTAAATCTGGATTTTCTGATGGTAATGGCAATCCATTTAAAGTAGTAGTGTTATATCGATCTCCTAACCCTCTTACAAATACATTTTTAACACCTTGCTGTTTAGTAACACCAGAAATTTTAGTAACTGCTGCTGCTGCATCCGAAACTCCTTTCTTCGATAATTCTATTGCACCAATCGCAGTTTTTATTTCTACTGACTTTTTCTGCTCTCTTATTAAAGAAGCTTCACTTTCCTTAACCGCACTAGTACCCTGTACTATTACAGCCTCTAAAGATTCGCCAGCACCTAAGCTCTCTTTTACAGTTGTTGTTTTTCCTTCTTCAACAATTACGGTTACTTCTTTGGTTTCATACCCTACAAAGCTAATTACTAAAGTTTTGGTTCCAATATCAACGTTTTGGATTAAAAACTTTCCTTCAAAGTCAGTACTAACTCCTTTTGTTGTACCTTTAATGTACACATCTGCAAAAGGCAATGGCTGGTTCTCAAAGTCCTTGTCTAGTACAATACCAGAAATATCTCCGGTTTGTGCTAAAGCAAATAAGCTTGTAAATAATAATACAACAGATAAAAATTGTTTCATTTGGGAATAATTTTAAGATTTAATTCAATTTTCAATTCGGTGGCAAAGAAACCATAGTAGTGTTACCTGTATATTAATTGGAGGTTAATGTTATATCAATATATTATTTAAAAGTTACCTTTTTGTAAGTAGTTATTATTGCTGTATTTTGGAATAGGTATTGTTTTAAATTTTAGTGCGCTATTAAATTAACACACCCTTAAACTACTCATTACTTCCAGAATACATTATATTCATAATTTTGAATGTTAAACTTTATAAGTATTTTGAGAGCTTATAGATTTTCAATTCACTAGGCCTCTTGTTTTCAAGAGGTCTTTTTTTGCTTTAAAAGATCTAATTAGATGGTTTACCAAGGTAACATTTACATAACATTAATGTAATTTACAGGTAACGGAATATTATAGGTGTTGTGCGTATTTTTGCATTGGAAAAATATTAACTATGAAAAACATTCTTTTAATAATTAGCTTACTTTTTTCAAATTTAATTTTTGCTCAATCTAATGGAGTAATAGAAGGTACTGTTACCGATGCTTCTGTGGATAATGCTCCTATATTATTTGCGAATGTTACCATTAAAGAAACCCACCAATCTTTAACTACTGGTTTTAGAGGAGGTTATTTTTTTAAAGATCTTAAACCAGGAACGTACACCTTAGAATTTAATTTTTTAGGATACGAAACAATTACTAAAACTATTAAAGTAACTGAAGGTTCTACTAAATTAAATGCTAAACTAAAGCCAAGTACCGATATAAATTTTGAAGATATACAGTTAACTTCAAAGTAAAGTTTACATAAATTTAAAAGAAACACTGCTATAGCGGTGTTTTTTTGTTTTTAATCGATTTTAATTACCAAAAGTTAATATTAAACTGGAGTTTAATATAATATATTTGCAACCAAATTAAGACATAGAATATGGATGTTTATTTATTAATGGTAATTGCCTTAGGCTTATTAGCTGTTGCCGATTTAGTTGTTGGAGTTAGCAATGATGCTGTAAATTTTTTGAATTCAGCCATAGGGTCCAAAGCCGTTTCTTTTAAAACAATTATGATTGTTGCTAGTGTAGGTATTGCTGCAGGGGCAATATTTTCTAGTGGTCTTATGGAAGTAGCACGAAAAGGAATTTTTAATCCAAGTGAATTTTACTTTGATGAGATTATGATCATCTTTATGGCGGTAATGATTACCGACATTTTGTTATTGGATTTTTTCAATACATTAGGAATGCCTACTTCTACAACTGTATCTATTGTTTTTAATTTATTAGGAGCAGCAGTTAGTATTGCTCTCATAAAAATTTATAAAGACGAAACATTACATATTACCCATTTAACCCATTACATTAATACGCAAACAGCCACTAAAATTATTTTTGGAATTTTATTATCCGTGGTTATTGCATTTTCAATAGGAGCAATAGTCCAGTTTATAACAAGGCTACTATTATCATTTAACTTTCAAAAAAAAGCCAAATGGACTGCTGCTATCTTTGGAGGTATTGCTTTAACTTCTTTATTATACTTCATATTTATGAAAGGAATTAAAGGGACTAATTATGCCAAATCGGTAGTAGATATATTATATGACAATGGAACTGATGGTTTATTGGCATGGGGTAATGAGTACTTTGGAAGTACCTACGAGACTTTAAAGGAGTTTACTAAAGCCAAAAAAGATATTTTAAAAATTGATGCCGAAAAAGGAATTGCTGCTTTAACATTAAGAGGCTTATTAGAAACTAATGTAGCCTCTATTGTAGGTATTGGATTAGTGGTATGGACTGTAATTTCTTATATACTAATGCATTTTTTTAAAATAAACATATACAAACTAGTTATTGTAATAGGAACTTTTGGACTAGCCCTTGCCTTTTCCGGAAACGATTTAGTAAACTTTATTGGTGTTCCAATTGCGGGTTGGCAATCCTATGAAGCTTGGTTGGCTTCGGGCGAATTAGCAACCGAATTTTCGATGTCTATATTAGCCTCTAAATCTACAACACCAACTTTATTACTATTTATTTCTGGAGCTATAATGGTATTAACTTTATGGCTATCCAAAAAAGCCCGTTATGTAGCCGAAACAGAAATTAACCTAGCAAGAGAAGGCGCTTCACAAGAACGGTTTGAACCTAATTTTTTATCTAGAAGCATTGTTCGATTTGCTGTTTCATCTAATGAAATTTTTAATTCGCTATTGCCAATAGGAGCTAAAAATTATATGGAAAAACGTTTTGAAAAAAAAGGAATTGAAGAATTTCCAAAAGAAAGACAAGCCGATATTCCTGCATTCGATATGGTGCGAGCAGCAACTAATTTAGTAGTTGCTGGAATTTTAATTTCTGTAGCTACGTCAATGAAATTACCACTATCTACCACATATGTTACTTTTATGGTGGCCATGGGTACTTCTTTAGCAGACCGTGCTTGGGGTACGGAAAGTGCTGTTTACCGAGTAGCAGGAGTACTTAACGTAATTGGTGGATGGTTTTTTACTGCAATAAGTGCATTTATAGCTTCTGGAATTGTAGCTTTTCTAATGTATATAGGAGGTCCAATTATGATTGCTGTTCTACTAATAGCTGCCGTTGGTTTAATTATAAGAAACACATTAAGTTACAGAAAAAAGGTTAAAGCAGACAAAGTTGAAGACAGCCTTAAAGCTTCAGAAAGCAATTCTATACAAGGAGTAATAGAAGAAAGTGCCAACAACATTAAAGCCTTTGTTAGTAGAGGAAATAAAATTTACGGTTCTACAATAGATGGCCTAGCGCGTTATGATATTGCAACTTTAAAGAAAAGCAGAAAAGGGATTGCTAAACTCGAAAATGAAGTAGAAGAATTAAAAGATAGCATTTTTTACTTTATTAAAAATTTAGACGAGTCCAGTGTAGGTGCCAGTAATTTTTATATAAGTATTATAGGATACTTACAAGACATGTCACAAGCTTTAGAATATATGGCAAAATCCAGCCATAAGCATTTAAATAACAATCATAAAAAATTGAAATTTAATGAAATTAAGGATTTAAAAAATATAGAAGAGCAATTAAGTGACTTATTTAAGAAAATAGAGACCCTATTTAATAAAGTAGAGTTTAGTGAAATTGATACTATTTTGAGTCAACAACAAGAGTTGTTTACTAATGTAAACCATAAAATTGATAGGCAAATTGAGCGCACACGTACCGAAGAAAGTAGCCCTAAAAACACTAAACTGTATTTTGGATTACTTACAGAAACAAAAAACTTAATTACCAGTACTATGAATTTATTACAAACCTATAAAGAGCATCAGTAAAATTACTTTTAGAATCATACCATATTTTTTCAAAATTGAATTATGCATTAGAAAATAGCTATAACTAAAAAGGGGTCAGAAATTCTGACCCCTTTTTAGTAAAAAACAATGCTCTTACTTTCTAAAATTTGCAACAACTCTACTGTTTTTGTCCCATGTTTTTATGGAAGCAATTTGATTGTTATCGTAGTTAATCTCTGATAAAACTTTACCATCGTAGAAAAACCAAGTTCCTGTTTTAACACCCTTAGCATAAGTTCCTTCAGATACTTTTTCTCCAATGTGATTATACGAAATCCATTTACCATCTAATTTTCCATCTTTATAAAACCCTTGCTGTTGGATAGCACCATTATCGTGAAAAAAAGTTCCTTTTACTCTATCATCATCAACTTTCTCATAAGTAGGCTTAACATTTTGTGCAGTTACTATTCCTGTAATTAAAGTGGCTAATATTATAACTAATTGTTTCATCTGTCTTTGTCTTTATACTGTTAATACGATGTAAAGATACTAAAAATTTACAATAAGTTTACAATTAATTAACATTAAAAATTAAGTAACTGCAAAACAATAACTTGCAATGTTATCTAATTGTAAACAAAATAAGTATTTAAAAGGTAAAAAGACTTCCTTTTAAATAATAAAATACTTTTAAGTTCTTCAATTTATTTCCTTAAGGTTAGCAAATTGTTACCATATTAAGGATTATTTTAATCCAGTATCATAAAATGGTATATTTATAACTTACCTTATTGTAGTAAGTAATTATTTATGGAAAAAAAAGATATTACCATACTGTTAGTAGACGATGAACCTGATATTTTAGAAATTATTGGTTATAATTTAACCTATGAAGGTTATAATGTGGTTACAGCAGAAAATGGTACTGAAGCTATAGAAAAAGCTAAAAAACACTTACCTCAGTTAATTATATTAGATGTAATGATGCCTGAAATGGATGGCATGGAAGCTTGTGAAAATCTTCGTAAAATCTCTGAACTAAAAAACACGATTATTACCTTTTTATCTGCAAGAAGTGAAGACTACTCGCAGGTAGCTGGCTTTAATGCTGGTGCGGATGATTACATCACAAAACCTGTACGACCAAAAGTATTGGTAAGTAAAGTTCAAGCATTACTAAGGCGTTTAAATCAAGATAACAAAGAAATAGAAGACAATTCTCTTAAGGTAGGAAATCTTGTTATTAACAAAGACGAATATAAGGTGCTTCTAGACCAAACAGAACTAGTATTGCCACGTAAAGAATTCGAATTACTAAGTTTACTTGCCTCTAAACCAGGAAAGGTTTTTAAGAGAGAAGATATTCTTCATAAAGTTTGGGGAGAAGAGGTAATTGTGGGCGGGCGTACTATAGATGTACACATTAGAAAGTTACGTGAAAAAATTGGAGATAAAAGTTTTAAAACAATTAAAGGTGTAGGTTATAAATTTGTTGTTTAAAAAAATATTATAACAAAAAATTAAAAATACATACCAAAGGAGTTTAAGTTATTATATTTAAACTCCTTTCTTTTATACTATTCATGATTATTGCCAATAAAGAAACTGTAAAATTTTCATTAATATCTGCTACTGTAATTGCAGTGTTTTCCATAATAATATCTAGTGTATTACTATGGTCTGGAGGCATGTTTCCTATACTGCTAATATTAGGCATAGGGGCATTAACATTTACCTCTACTTATTTTTTTATACATTATTTTACTCAGAAATACATTTTTGAAAACATTAATAAAATTTATGAGGAATTAGATATTGAAGAAGATGTTCCTAAATCTAGAACGTTAGTTACTACAGACATGAACACTCTAAAGCAACAAGTTAGGGATTATGCCTCTACCCGAAAACGTGAAATCGAAAACCTCAAAGGTCAAGATGCATATAGGAAAGAATTTTTGGGAAACATTGCTCACGAATTAAAAACTCCTTTATTTACTATACAAGGATATATTTTAACATTACTAGACGGTGCCAAGGATAAACCTGAACTATGCGAAAAATACCTTAAAAGAGCAAATAAAGGAGTAGAGCGACTAGAGTACATTATTAAAGATTTAGATTTAATTACCCGATTAGAAGTTGGCGATCTTAATCTTGAAATTGAAAACTTTGACATTGTAGATTTAATTTCTAATATTTTCGAAATATTAGAAATTAAAGCAAAAAAGAAAAAAATTACTTTAATGTTAGATACTAAATACGATCCCATATTTGTTACGGCAGACAAAGGACGTATCCGTCAAGTTTTAGTTAACCTAATAGTAAATTCTATAAAATATGGATTAGAAAATGGGACTACCGAAATAAGTATCGAAAATTTAATAGGATCAAAACTTATTGTTCGTGTTACCGATAACGGTGAAGGTATAAAGAAAGAACACATCCCTCGTCTTTTTGAACGTTTTTATAGAGTAGACCAAAGCAGATCTAGAGACGAAGGTGGCTCTGGGTTAGGTCTTGCTATAGTAAAACACATTATTGAAGCCCATCACGAACAAATTTATGTAGAAAGTGTTGCAGGTATTGGTAGCGAATTTTCTTTTACAATTGAAAAAGTGGAAGAAGAACAAAACACACAAAAAGTTGAAGATTAGTTATTAAAAAAATCCTTTAATGAAAAAATTGTGAAACGAAGGCTATCGGTATATTTTCAGTAATTTTGTATTACTAAATAATTAATAGTGGGAAGTAAAAATAAACTGAAGCGTTTCAAAGAAAATGAAACCTTCCACAATGTAATTCAGCCAACTAGAGAAGAAGTATTAGAAGATAGCCACAAATTAAAAGGAACATGGAATAAACGTTTTGGAAACAATAACCCTGTAGTTTTAGAATTAGGATGTGGCAAAGGCGAATACACAGTAGGTCTTGCCGAACGTTATCCCAATAAAAATTTTATTGGCATAGATATTAAAGGAGCTCGATTTTGGAGGGGTGCTAAGACAGCTATAGAAGACGGATTACCAAATGTATATTTTATACGAACACAAATAGAGTTAATTACTCATATTTTTGCTATTAATGAAGTTGCAGAAATATGGATTACTTTTCCCGATCCTCAAATAAAATACAAAAGAACCAAGCATCGATTAACCAATATTTCTTTTTTAAAAAATTACAAACAAATATTGAATAATAACGGCATTGTACACCTAAAAACGGATAGTGAATTTATGCATGGCTACACACTTGGCTTATTACATGGGGCAGGGCATGAAGTACTATATGCAAATCATGATGTATATAACCAAGAAGGTGCACCAGAAGAAGTAATGAATATTCAAACTTTTTATGAGAATCAATATTTAGAGAAAAATAAAGCCATAACTTATACTCGTTTTAAAATTAAATAATTGGAAACCACAAAACTGTTTATAATTACTTTTTTTGCAGCCTTTGTAGGAGTAATTCCTCCTGGCCTTGTAAATATGACGGTGGCTAAAACTTGTGTGGAAAGAGGTAAAAAAAGTGGAATCCTTGTTGCCATAGGCGCTTCTGTTGTTGTTCTTATTCAAGCATTAATAGCTATACAATTGGCTCGTTATATTTTCGACGATCGCTGGATGTATAATATGCTATTACGAACAGGAGTTGTAATTTTTCTATTACTTGGAATTTATTTTTTTGTGAAAGGACGGAAAAGAGCTTCAAAAAAAACCGTCCGCTTATCAAAACATGGTGTTTTACGAAGTTTTCTAAAAGGAATTATGATATCATCTTTTAATATTTTGCCTATCCCTTACTTTTGTATGGTGGGTGCCGCATTAAATTTAAAAGGAACTGTAGATTACGACCTTGTAACAATATGGAGCTTTATTATTGCTGCTGCTACAGGCACTTTTTTAACACTATACATTTATGCTATTTCTTTTTTAAAAATTGACATTAAGGAAGAACGCTTCGCTAAAAGATCTAATTACTTTATGGCTATGTTAATGGGAATTCTTATGGTAGTAACTTTGTTTAGAGCGTTTATAGATGCATAAAAAATGACAAAATACAATTCTAAAACCTTAGATTTTTTTGAACGTGTTTACAAAGTAGTCCAATTAATTCCCGAAGGAAGAGTGACTTCTTATGGAGCAATCGCTAAATACTTAGGAGCCTCCAAAAGCTCTAGAATAGTAGGTTGGGCAATGAATGCTAGCCATAATAGATACGAAATCCCAGCCCACAGAGTAGTCAATAGAACAGGTATGCTAACAGGAAAACTACATTTTCCTACAATAACTATGATGCAAGAACTCTTAGAACTAGAAGGGATAAATGTTAATAACGATAAAGTTAAAGACTTTAAAAATTTATTTTGGGATCCTAGTATAGAGATTTTATAATTTAAACTCTCCCTATAACAAGTTGTTCATCTTTTTTTTCAATAACTTTATTATAAAATTCTTTTAAAATTTTATATTCATCGGGTGTATAAAAAATTTTTAACAATTCCTCTTTAACAATAATTTGTAATTTATTGTCCCTAACATCAATTTTATACGAAAATTTACCCCAATTATTAGGCATTGACAAAGATATTGGTTTGGGCTGTTCTATAACTTTATAATTCTTTGGAATAAGAATATCTATTACAAAATGTTTTCTTTTAGAATAGCTTAAGTGTAATGGGTAATCTCTTTGGTTCAGTTTATATAGGCTGCGAGTATTTTTTTAAAAGGCTTTCAATGGGTAAAAAGCTAATAGAAAACCCCTTGGGGTATTTTATTCGATATTCATCATTTTGAATATATCCTCTTTGGATTTCTATAGGCTGTTTTCGTTCCTTATTAATAATTACAGGTTGTTTTCGATTTAACATATTAGGTTTAAATATAAATCGATTTCTCGCCTTACTTGCATAAGATTTTGACTTAAAATTAAACGATTCTTTACCTATAGCACTATCTATTAACATAGCGGTAATATAATTATATTAAATAAGATATTATTCGTATCTTTTCCTTATGAAGGATATGGATTTTAGATCAGTAGATTCCTCAAGTAGAAATGAAATACGAAAACGAGCGATTAAACAAATTAATTCAGGTGTTCAAAAAAAAGTTGTAGCCACGATGTATGGAGTTAACCCCAATACAATTACTAATTGGGTAAAAAAGCATAAAAAAGAAGGAATTAAAGGTTTAATCGATAATAAGCGTGGTGTTAGCTCTGAGGATAAAAAGTTACTTAGTAGCACTCAAGAGTTAGAGATTCAACGCATGATTACAGATGTTATGCCAAATCAACTAAAACTGGATTTTGCTTTATGGACACGCAAGGCTGTAAAGGAATTAGTTGCACGAGAATTTGGTATAAACCTAGCAATAAATACAATGGGGGATTATCTTCGCTCTTGGGGGTTTAGTCC